>NZ_JBHUYJ010000001.1:22349-106983 GCF_042668715.1 Streptomyces sp. NPDC057271 | reverse complement strand
CCGTCAGCTCGTCCAGGGAGCCGAGCCTCAGGCCGTCGGCCCGGAGCCGGTACGCCTTGCCGTCGGCGGCGGGCACGGGGACGCCGAGCAGGCGGTTCCCGGAACGGAACTCGACGCGGGCGTCGCCCATCGGCACGGGGGCGGGGGACGTCCAGACGAGTTGCCGGTCGGCGCCCTCGCCGGTGAGGCGCCACCCCTCCGGGAGCTTCTCGCCGTTCCCCCTGACCCCTTCCCCACCCGGGTTCCCGGCCCGTGCCAGGGGGCCCGGGGACGGTTCGGCGAACGCCGTTCCGGGCGATGCCGCGGCCAGTGCGAGTAATGCCACGGCCGCGGTCACCGCGCGTGTGAGACGTATCAAAGCGGTCTTCCTCACGATCGGTCGTGCGGGCACCTCGGGGTCGCCGGGCGCCTCTGTCGTGACCGGAGGACGGCAACCGGCCGCCGTGGGTTGCCTCGTGCGGATGTCCGGTCGTGGACGAGACCGGACACGTGGAGAGATCGAGGGGATTTCCCGCCCGGGGGTAGGCCCGCACGGCCCCCTTGTTATACGTTCCGTCTAACAGCTTGCTAGACGCCGCTTCTAACAAGCGTGCGACGTCTCGATTCAAGGAGCCGCACATGACGAGCAGCACCGTCCCACCGGAGAGCGAGGACCGGCAGGCCGAGCAGGAGGTCGCCCGGCGGCTGCTCGACTCGGCCGCGAAACTCTCGTACGACCCGGCCACCGCGGTGGACTGGGACACCCCGCTGGACAAGGACTTCCACGGCGCGAGTCCGGAGTGGAGCACCCTCTACGGCACCGCGTACTGGCGCGAGTTGACCGAGCCTCAGCGCAAGGAGCTGACCCGCCAGGAGGCGGCGTCGGTGGCCAGCACCGGCATCTGGTTCGAGATGATCCTCCAGCAGATGGTGCTGCGGGACATGTACGCCAAGGATCCGACCGAGCCCCGGTTCCAGTGGGCGCTCACCGAGATCGCCGACGAGTGCCGGCACTCCATCATGTTCGCCCGGGGCGCCGCGAAGCTCGGTGCGCCCGCCTACCGGCCGCGCCGGATCGCGGTCGAACTCGGCAGGGCGTTCAAGACGGTCGCCTTCGGTGAGGCCGCGTACGCGGCGATCCTGGTCGCCGAAGAGGTCCTCGACGTGATGCAGCGCGACTGGATGCGCGACGAGCGGGTCGTGCCGTTCGTCCGCACGATCAACAACATCCATGTCGTGGAGGAGTCGCGGCACATGAAGTTCGCCCGCGAGGAGACGCGCAGGCGGCTGCGTGGCGCGAGCCGGGCGCGCCGTCAGTTCCACGCGCTGGTGATCGCGATCGCCTCGTACGTCATCGTCACCAGCATGGTGGGCCGGAAGGTCTACGAGAGCGCCGGGCTCGACGTCGAGCGCGCCGTGCGCGAGGCCAGGGCGAACGAGCACCACAAGTCCCTGATGCGGTCCAGCTGCGCGGGCCTGATGGAGTTCCTCTCCTCCGCCGGGCTCCTGACCCGACCGGCCCTCGCCTTCTACAAGCGCGCCCACCTGATCTGACCGTAGCCCGAGCGGGCCGAGCCGAGCTGAGCCGACGACATGACCTACGCCATCACCCAGACGTGCTGCAACGATGCCACCTGCGTCGCCGTGTGCCCCGTCAACTGCATCCACCCGACGCCGGAGGAACGGGAGTTCGGCAGCACGGAGATGCTCCACATCGATCCGGCCACCTGCATCGACTGCGGCGCCTGCGCCGACGCCTGCCCGGTGGACGCGATCTTCCCGGTGGACAGCCTCGCGCCGGCGCAGGCCGGGTACGCGGCCGTCAACGCGGCGTACTTCGCCGACAGGGAGCCCCGGACCCGGGCCCCGGGGCCGAACTTCCACTCCTGGGGCGCGCCGGCCTTCGAGCGGAGCCTGCCCTCCGACTTCGCACCGATCCGCGTCGCGGTCGTCGGCACCGGCCCGGCGGGCATGTACGCCGCCGAGGACCTGCTGCTGCACACCAACGCCGAGGTGACCCTGGTGGACCGGCTGCCCGTGGCGGGCGGTCTCGTCCGGTACGGCGTGGCGCCTGACCACCCGGCGACCAAGAAGGTCGGTGACACCTTCGCCCGCTTCCACACCCACCCCCGGGTACGGATGCGGCTGGGCGTCGAGGTCGGCAGGGACGTCACGGCGGAGGAACTCGCCGCACACCACCACGCGGTCGTCTACGCCGTGGGGGCCTCCACCGACCGCAGGCTCGGCGTTCCCGGAGAGCAGCTGCCCGGCAGCGTCTCGGCGACCGCGTTCGTGTCCTGGTACAACTCCCACCCCGAGTGCGCCCCGGACGCGATCGACGTGGCCGGCGCCGAGCGGGTCGTCGTGGTCGGCAACGGCAACGTCGCGCTCGATGTCGCCCGGATCCTCGTCATGGACCCGGAGAGCCTGGCCGGCACCGACATCGCCGACCACGCGCTCGCCGCCCTCCGCGCGTCGCGGGTGCGCGAGGTGGTGGTGCTCGGACGGCGGGGCCCGGAGGACGCGGCGTACACCGCCTCCGAACTCCTCGCCCTCACCCGTCTGCCCGGGGTACGCCTCGTCGTGGACGACCACGATCCACGGACCGGCGCCGCGATCGACGGCGCGGGGCCGGGCGAGAAGGCCGCGCTGCTACGGGACCTGGCGCGGGAGGCCGTGGACTGGGCGCGTCCGCCGTCGCCGGAAGGTGAGCGACGCATCGTGCTCCGGTTCCACTCGGCGCCGGTGGCCCTGCTCGGCGAGGGGTCGGTACGGGCCGCCCGGGTGACGGAGGGTCCGGGCGAGCGGGAGATCCCGGCCGGGCTGGTGCTGCGGGCGGTCGGCTACCGGGGGGTCTCCGTGCCGGGGCTGCCGTTCGACGAGGCGACCGGCACCGTGCCGCACGAGCGCGGCCGGGTGACCGGGATGGCCGGGACGTACGTGGTCGGCTGGATCAAGCGCGGTCCCTCGGGCGGGATCGGCGCCAACCGGACCTGCGCGGCCGAGACGGTCGGCACGCTCCTGGCCGACGCCGTCGCGGGTGCCCTGCCCACCCCGTCCCGTACACCGCAGGCGTTCCGGCGGCTCGTGCGCGGACGCGGAGCGGAGGTCGTCGACGCCCGTGGCCTGGCCGCGATCGACCGAGCCGAACGCGGCCGCGGCCGCGAGAGCGGCCGTCCACGGGTCAAACTCACCACGGTGGCGGAGCTGGTGGCCGCCGCCAGAACCAGCCGCCTGCGCCGCCCGGTCTGACGTGCCCACGGGCGGGGCCCATCCGGCCCCGCCCTCACAGGGCGATACACCTAGTCCGTGACCTTCTCCCAGGCCGTCGTGCCCAGCAGGCCCGTCTCGCCGATGTCCAGGCCGCCTTCCGGCAGCACCGTCTGCCGCTCCGCGCCCGCGGACGGGGCGATCTCGACGTACACGCCGCTCCCCCGCCGGGTCGACACGTCGACGGCCGAGTAGCGCCAGACGAAGACGCTGCGCGCGGACTCACCCGGCTTCAGCGCCACCGGGTGCGGTCCCGGGTCGTCGAGCCGGGTGATGGGCTCCGGTCCCTTCAGCACCGTGACGTCCATGGGCCGGCGTTCGACGTCCCGTACCCGTACGTCCGGATACCCGTTGACGCGCAGCTCGTCCGTACCGCAGTGGGTGAGCGTCACGGGCATGGCGCGCAACCCCATGGCCACGTTGACCATTCCGGTCGTCACCCGGAAACCGGACGCCGGGCAGCCGTCCTCGGCGGTCGGAGCGGACGGAGCGGACGGGGCGGCCGGGCTCGGCCGATCGGGAGCGGGGACTTCCATGGGCGGCCGTACCCCGGACGCGTGGGCGCCCGTCCGTTCGGGGTCGGCCTCGCGGTCGAGTTCGGCTCCGAGGCCGCATCCGGCGGTCGCCAGGAGGGCGGCCGCCGCCAGCAGGAGGCCGTGCCGCGGAGATATGACGGTCATGCCGCGATCGCCCCGCTACTCGAACCGCGCGGTGTCGCCCGCCCCTCGGCGTACGACCTCCGGCTCGCCGCTCGAGAAGTCGATGACGGTCGTCGGCTCCGTGCCGCAGTCACCGGAGTCGAGGACGGCGTCCACCGCGTGGTCGAGGCGCTCCTTGATCTCCCAGCCCTGGGTCATCGGTTCGTCCTCGCCGGGCAGGAGCAGCGTGCTGGAGAGCAGCGGCTCGCCGAGTTCCTCCAGGAGCGCCTGGGTCACGACGTGGTCCGGGATCCGGACGCCGACGGTCTTCTTCTTGGGGTGCAGCAGCTGGCGCGGGACTTCCTTGGTCGCCGGCAGGATGAAGGTGTAGCTGCCGGGTGTCGCCGCCTTCACGGCGCGGAACACGTCGTTGTCGACGTGCACGAACTGGCCGAGCTGCGCGAAGTTCTGGCACACCAGGGTGAAGTGGTGGCGGTCGTCGAGTTCGCGGATCGCGCGGATCCGGCCGATGCCGTCGCGGCTGCCGATGCGGCATCCCAGCGCGTAGCAGGAGTCCGTCGGGTACGCGATGAGCGCGCCGGAGCGGATGCTGTCGGCCACACCGCTGATGGTGCGCCGCTGGGGGTTCTCGGGGTGCACGTCGAAGTACTTCGCCATGCGGCCAGTCTAGGTTCCCCGCGGGTCCGGCCCGGGACGGCGGGCCGGTGCGGTTCACCGCACCTCCGGGCGGCCGTCAGGCCGCGAGCCGCAACTCCTGGCGCAGGACGATCGCGTTGAGCCGGATCGTGTACGGCGCGATGTCCGTGATCTCCAGGGCGCCGGCCTTCTCCTTCTCCAGTCCGACGGTCACGTCGATGCAGAAGGCGATCGCGTACATGTGGTCCCCGGTCTCCTCGTCCTGGAGGGCGAAGAACAGGTCCCGGTAGTAACTCGTCCGGTCCGGGCCCTCGTCGTAGTACGCGAGTCCCGGCCCGCCCTCCTGCGCGGCCAGGCCCGTGAACGCGTCGGCGAGCTCCCTCTCGACGGTGTCCCAGAACGAGGCCTCGGCGAACTCGCCGGGCAGCGCCTGGCGCACGGCCTCCTTGAGGGAGAGCACCATGACCATGACGGGGGCGTGCTCCTGGAGCCCCCAGCCGCGCACCATCCTCACGACGGCGCTGTCGGGTACGGCGGCCGCGGCCTGATGGATGTTCTCGAAGTCGAAGTTGACGGTGGCCGGCGCGATCGCCTCCTGGAACAGCCGGTCGATGGCCCGGGCCTGGTCGAGATGGTCCGGACCCACCTCGATGACGGTCTTGAAACTGGCGGTCATGACTCTCCTCATGCGTCGTGGTGATCAAGGGGGGTCAGTATGCCGTCTGGCGTCGGGCCGCCACACCTTTGTCGTCTTGTCGACTTCGCCGGACAGTACGGGGATGGCGATCGTTGTGCTGGTGGGCACGTTGGACACCAAGGGTCTTGAGTACGGGTGGCTGCGCGAGCGGCTGGAGCACCGCGGGGTCGAGGTCATCGTGGTCGACACGGGGGTGATCGGGACCCCGCGGATATCCGCCGACGTCCCGCGCGCCGAGGTGGCGCGGGCGGCGGGCGTGCGCCTGGAGCGGTTACGGAGTAAGGGGGACCGTGGCGCGGCCGTGACCGCGATGGCGCGCGGGGCGGCCGAGGTCGTCCGGCGGCTGCACGCGGAGGGCAGGCTGCACGGCGTGCTTGCACTGGGCGGCAGCGGAGGTACGTCGATAGCGACCCGGGCGATGCGGGCGCTGCCGCTCGGGGTGCCGAAGGTGATGGTCTCCTCGATGGCCTCGGGCGATGTCGCGCCCTATGTCGGCTCGGCGGACATCACGCTGATGTACAGCGTGGTCGACATCGCCGGGGTCAACCGGGTGTCGGCTCCGATACTGGCGAACGCCGTCGACGCGGTGGCCGGTATGGCGCGGGGCTTCGCGGCGGCGGTGCCGGCGCCCGCCGCGGACGGCGACCGGCCGCTCGTCGCCGCGAGCATGGCGGGGGTGACGACGCCCGGCGTCGACGCGGCACGGGCACGACTGACCGAACTCGGCTACGAGGTACTGGTCTTCCACGCGAGCGGGACGGGGGGCCGGACGCTGGAGTCGCTGGCGGAGCAGCGGCTCTTCGCGGGCGTCCTGGACCTGACGCTCTGCGAGCTCGCGGACGACCTCTGCGGGGGCATCCTGACGGCGGGGCCCGACCGGCTGCTCGCCGCCGGGCGGGCCGGGGTTCCGCAGGTGGTGAGCCCGGGAGCGCTCGACCTGGTGAAGTTCGGCCCGCTCGACACGGTCCCCGAGCGGGTCCTCGACCGTGACGTGCGGGTGCACAACCCGTCGATCTCGGTGGTCCGGACGACGGCCGAGGAGTGCGCGGAGCTCGGCGCGCGGGTCGCCGCGAAGCTGCGGACCGCCACCGGTCCCACGACCGTGTTCCTGCCGCTGCGCGGGCTGTCCACACTCGGCGAGCCGGGCGGGCCGTACCACGATCCGGAGGTGGACGAGGCGCTGTTCAGCGCCGTCCGGGACGGGTTGCGCGGCAGCGCGGTCGACGTGGTGGAGGCCGACACGCACCTCAACGACCCGTCGTTCGGCCGCGCCGCCGCGGACCTTCTGCACCGTCTGATCGAGGGGGGTTGATCCCGCTCACCCGGGCAGGTCGGCCAGGCGTCGCCGGTCGAGGGGGGAGGCGCGGCGGTCGAGCCGTTCCTCCAGGAGGTGGCGGGCGGCGTCGCTCTGGCCGGCTTCGAGAAGGGCGTAGAGCAGGGTCTCCTCGACGACCTCGCGCTGCGCGGCGCTGCCGCCCACGCGACGCAGGGCAGGCTGCAGCCCGCGCAGTCCCTCCACCGCGGCCGTCCACTGTTCCTCGAGGACGGCTTCGAGGGCGCGGCAGAGCGGGGCGATGACCTCGCGCTGGACGGGGTCGGCTCCGGCGGCGTGGGCGCGCAGCCGCCGGAGGGCGGGCAGATCGCCCGCGGCGGTGAGGGCGACCGCCCCGTGGAGGGCGGTGAACGCGGTCGCCGGGCGTTCGAGGAGGTCGCGCTCGACGGCGTCGAGGACTCCGTCGACGGGTACGGCTCCGGTCCAGCTCCGGGTCATCCTGGCCCGCCACAGGAGGGATCCGGAGTCGACCAGGGCGCGGACGCCGTTCACCTGGCGCGGTGCGAGCTGGGCGAACCAGCGGCGGCGTACCGCATCGGAGTCGTCCAGGGCGAGTTCGTGGAGCGCCACGTGCCAGGAGAAGTGGGCGCGGTGCACGGCGCCCCGGCCCTGGCCGCCGATCCAGCCGTCGAGCCAGTCGCGTCCCGCGCGGTGGTCGCCGGAATCGTAGTGGACGTGGGCGAGAGCGTGGACGGCGTGGCCGGAGGCGGGTTCGACGGCCAGGGCCGCCGTGGCGAGGGCGCCCGCCTCGTCGATGCGGCCCTGCTCCTGCCGGACGAAGGCGAGCAGAGAGGTGGGGAACCAGTGCCCGTCGTAGGCGGGCGCGGTGTGCTCGACGATGCGACGGGCCAGCGTGCCGTCGATGTCGCCGACGCCGGAGAAGGCGATGGTGGGCACGGCGATGCTCAGCGCGAAGGCGTCGCCCGGATAGCGGTCGAGGTGGGCGACGAGTGCCCGGTCGCCGTCCGCTCCCCCGTCACCGTCGGCCGCGCCGCCGTCGTGTGCCCGGATCCGGCGGGTGACGACGTCGACGAAGGAGCGTTCCCGCTCGTCGCCCCGCTCGGCCACGCTGCGCTGGGCGTCGGCGAGTTCACGCGGTACGTCGAGGTCGGCGCCGCACTCGTGGCCGAGCAGGGCGAGCGCGGCGTGGCCGAGGGCGAAGCCGGGGTCGAGGGCGGTGGCCCGGGCGAACGCCTCGGCGGCCTTCGCCCGTACGGTGACGACCCGGCCGAGGCCGCTGCGGAAGGCGGCGGCGGCCGCGGCGTGGGTCGACAGCGGCAGCCCGAACTGGTCGGTGGGCCGTCGGCGGGTCGGCTGCGGGGCGCCGGTCAGCGGGGCGAGCACGGACTCGGCGATCTCCCTGGCCTGCGTCCTGATCTCGGGAATCGCGGTCGTCTCCCACAGCTCGCCGCGCCGGGGCGCCCCGAGGGTGAACAGCGGCCTGCCGGCGCCGCCGTGGGCGTCGCGCAGCCGGCCGTCGTCGGTGGCGACGCCGATGCCGAGCGGTCCGGGGGCGGCGAGGCCGTCGGCGAGCAGCCCACCCCAGAGCGGGTCGTCGGACGGGTGGGTCCGGAGCCCGGGGCCGGTGCAGTCGACGACCCATGCCGCCGTCAGTTCCCGGCCGTCGGCGAGCTCGACGGCGATCGGGCCGTCGTCCGTCGTGCGGACGGCGGCGATCCGGCCGGAGTGGACGCGCAGGCGGCGGGCGGCGCGGGCCCGGGCGACGGTCTCGGCGGTGGCCGGGGCCATCCGGTGGCGGTGGACGTTCCACCGGGTCGCGTCGCGTTCGAGGAACTCGGCCCGCTCGTCGTCGGTGAGTCCCTGCCAGAGGGCGGCGATCGCGGGGCGCAGCCCGTCGAGTGCGGGGCGCCAGTCGCCGTGGTCACGCAGCGAGGCGGCGAAGTGGAGCCGGAGGGCCGTGCGCAGCCGGTGGAGCGGGAGTGCCGTGAGGCCGGGCGGAGCGGGTACGGGCGGCAGCGGCGCGACGGCGTGGGGCCGGGGCAGCAGGCCGCTGCGCGAGAGGGTGTGCACGGTGCGGCCGGGCCGGTCGAGGACGAGCGCGAGGTCGACGGCGGTCAGGCCCGCGCCGACGAGCAGTACGTCGTCGCCCGGCCCCACCCCGTCGAGCGCGCCAGGCGTCCACGGGCTGGAGATGAAGCGCTCGGAGGCGCGCAGTTCGGCCGGGGCCCAGCGCGCGGTGCCCGCGGCGGGGCCGGTGGCCAGGACGACGGTGTCGGCCGTGACGGTCCCGCCGTCGGCGAGCCGCAGCTCGAACCGCCCGTCGGCCGTGTCCGTACAGCGGATCGCCCGCGTCCGCAGCCGGCGTACGGCGACGGTTCCGTGGGCCGTGATGATGGCGCGTCCGAGAGTGTCGGCGAGGTAGGACCCGAAGCGGTGCCGGGAGGCGAAGTCCCTCTCGGTGACGGTCGATTCGCCGTGGCGGCAGAGCCAGCGCCGGAAGTGGCCGGGGTCGTCCGGGTAGCAGCTCATCCCGCCGACCGGCACGTTGAGCCGGTGCTCGGCGACCTCGGTGGCGTACGCCGTGCCGCGTCCGGCCTCGGCGGCCGGGTCGACCAGGACGAGGTCGAGGGGGATCCGCCGACGGGCGGCCGTCTCGCACAGCTGGACGGCGACGAGCGCCCCGGCCGCGCCCGCGCCGACGACGGCCACGGTCGGCCGCTGACGGCCCGGGACCGCGGGCACGGGGACGGACTCGGGCACGGGCACGGGCATGGGCACGAGGTACCTCCGGCCAAGGCGGGCACTGCGGAACGTTGTTCACTATGTCGATGAACAATGTGCAATGACAAGGCCGCCACGTCCCGTGCGCCGGGGGCCGCATCGGTTTCGCGCCAAGCGTGAGACATTGAGGCGGTGAGGATCTCAGCGCGAACGGACTACGCGGTCAGAGCCATGGCGGAGCTGGCCTGCTCCCCCGACCGGCCGCTCAAGGCGGAGGACATCGCGGGCCGGCAGGAAATCCCGGTCCGCTTCCTCTTCGTCGTCCTCAGCGAGTTGCGGCAGGCCCGGCTGGTGCGGAGCGTGCGCGGTCCTGACGGCGGATACACCCTCTCCAGACCGTCCGACGAGATCACCCTCGCCGATGTGATCCGGGCGATGGACGGTCCGCTGGTGAGCGTGCGTGAGCTGAAGCTGACGGGTCTGGAGTACCAGGGGGCGGCGGCGCCGATGCCGGACGTCTGGCGCGCGGTGCGCGCGAGTCTGCGCCAGGTCCTGGAGGGGACGACCCTCGCGGACCTGGCGTCGGGGACGCTGCCTGAACTCGTCCGGCAGCGGGCGCGGGAGTACACCGACGACGTACGGACATACCCGTAGCGCCGTGCGCGGTCACCGTCCGGGCAGGCCGAGTTCACCGCCCCGGTAGAAGGCCTCGTTCTCCTCGACGACGAACGGCGCCATCGTCTCGCGGCGCTGGCGCTCCGCGTCGGAGGAACGCCAGGCGTCGCACGCCTCCTTGGAGTCCCAGAGCGAGACGCCGGTGATCTCCTGGCCGTCCTCGGTCCAGTAGGCGTAGGCCTTGTGCAGACCGTCGGGGGAGAATCCGGGACGCCAGGCCCGCTCGAACTCCTCCAGGGCGCCCGGCGTGATGCGGCGCGTGGTCACCCAGACAAAGCGCTGCTCCATCGCAGCCTCCTCGGTAACGGGATCGGTCGTGATCGCGCTGTCCGACCACCGTAGGTCCGCAGGCCCGATTCCGCCTCCGAGACGGCTACCGGCCGTGACGGCGCGGGTGGGACGGGCCGGGTGGGCACCAGAGCGCGGCGGTGGCCGCGGTGGCGACGGCGACGGCCGTCAGGCGCTCGTGGTCGACGGTGTCCGGGGTGTCGGTGGGGCGGTGGTAGCGGGGGTTGCGGAAGTTCGCCGTGCCGGTGAGCAGGACGGCCGGGATGCCCGCGCTCCAGAAGGCCGCGTGGTCGCTGCGGCCGAGATGGTTCAACGGGGGGACGGCGAGTCCGGCGAGGGTGCCGAGCGGGCCGTCGGGGCGGGGGTCGCGGAGGGTGACGACCGGCAGAGGCGGCTCCGCGGCCGCGGCCGCCCGGCGCCACAGGTCGGCCGCCGTCTGCGAGGACCGGCGGTGGACGACGAGGACGAAGTCCGCGCGCCCGCCCGCCGCGTGTACGGCGCCGGCCGCGCCCGGGAAGACCGTGCCGAAGCCCGGCGGGACGGCCTGTGTCCCGGGCGCGGTGTCGAAGCAGCCGACGGACTCCAGGCAGAGCATCCCGGCGATCCGGCGGCCGGGTCCGGCCGCGCGGGCGGCGACGCGTGCGCCGACGAATCCCAGCTCCTCCATGTCGAAGCAGGCCAGGCGCACCGCGGGTGGCCGGGGCAGCCCTCCGAGCAGCCGGGCCACCTCCAGCAGGGCGGCGACTCCGGAGGCGTTGTCGTCGGCGCCTGGGCTGCCCGCGACGGTGTCCAGGTGGGCTCCGACGAGCACGGTGGGCCGGTCGTCCCGGTGGTCCCGCTCGGCTCCGTCGGGCAGCCGGGCCAGCAGGTTGGCCCCGGTGAGCCGTCGGTGCACGCGGACGCGGAAGGGCGAGAGGCGGGCGCCGCCGGGGCGGTCGGTGCAGCCCGGACGCCACCGGACGTCGAACGGCTGCCGTTCGGTCAGCCAGCCCGCCTCGGCCAGCCGGCGCGCCACATGGGCCTCGGCGCGGAGCATGGCCTCGGGCGCGTGGGTCCTGCCGCGCGGACGGTCGGCGAGGAAGTCGACGTCCTGCCGCAGGCGCAGCGGATCGGCCCGCCGGGCCAGCTCCCGGACGAGTGCGGGCACGCCATGCGCGGGCGCGTCGGGACCGTGGTCCATGGCGTCGATGGTCGCGTACGGCGCCGGTCCGCGCGCGTTCTCATGCGCTTTGCCGTGCGTGTTCCGGTGCGCGACGCGTGGTGGGGCAGCGCGAACAGGCAGTCGCGGGCAACCACACTGGGGGTTCTGCCGTCCCTCTCGGTACGACCCCCTCCACAGGAAGGATCCCCGCATGGCGACGCTCGATCCGATCACTCGTAGGCTCCGGCGCCTCTTCGAGGTGCTGGACTCCGACGGCGACGGATTCGTCACCTGGTCCGACCACGAGCGGATCGTGGCGACGTACGCGAGGGCCTACGGGCTGGCGGCGGACGATACCCGGATCCAGGCCCTGGAGCGGGCGTACTGGGCGCAGTGGCTCGGGCTGCTCACCCAGTCGGTGCCGGGGCGGGATCGGCTGGATCAGGACGGCTTCGTCGCGGCCCATCGCGCGGTGGGCTACGACAGCGACCGGCCCGAACTGCTCGAGAACCTCGCCGCGGCCATCTTCCGCATCATGGACACGAAGGGTGACAAGCGGGTCAGCGGGGAGGAGTTCGCCGCGTATCTCGCCGTCTGGGGCGTCACCGGGGAGCAGGACCCGGGGGTCTTCGAGCGTCTCGACCTGGACCGCGACGCGTTCATCTCGCAGCGCGAGATCGCCCGGTCGCTGCGGGCGTTCCACCTGCACAACGACAACCTCAACACGCCCGGAGGCATCTTCCTCGGCGTGTACTGACCGTGCGCGGCGGCCCGTGGTGTGGTCGGATCTCGTCATGGACGTCACTGAGGAGAGCGACGGTTCGCCCGGGCCCCGGGGTCCCGGAGAGCGTCGTCGTGCGGCTCGGCGGGCCGTAGCGAGCCGGACGACCGACCGGGCCGAGCTCGCGGAGTTCCTCGACATACTCGATCTGCGGCCCGAGGTCGACCACCTCTACTCCGGACCGGAGTCCGGGCGCCCCCGCCGGAACGGCGAGGGGCGCCCGGGTGAGGCCTAGAAGGTCAGGTTCCAGGCGTCGATCCTGCCGGTGTCCCGGTTGGCGTTGTCGTTCACACGGAGCTTCCAGACGCCGTTCGCGACCTCGGCGGAGGCGTTGACGGTGTAGGTCTGGAGGATGTTGTCCGTGCCGCCGCCGGTCCGGTTGTGCAGGGTGTGGACCGTGCCGTCGGGGGCGACCAGGTCGACCTTCAGGTCACCGATGTACGTGTGCTTGATGTCCACGCCCACCTTGAGGGTGGCCGGGGCGTTGCCCGTCACCCCGCTGACCGTGAGGGAGCTCTCGACGGTGGCGTGGTCGGTGATCGCGACGTCGGTGAGGTTCTCGAAGTACGCGCCGGGGGGCGGGGTGGTACCGCTGACCGCCTTCAGCGCGTCGACGCGACCCTCGCCGAAGAAGCTGTTGACGGCGGTGGTGCCGGTGCACCGGCTGTCCGACGGGCAGGCCAGGTCGGTGGCCTGGACGCCCAGCTTCGTACGGATGTCCGCGGGGGTGTCGCCCGGGTTGGCGCTGGCCAGGAGCGCCGCCACGCCCGCCACGTGCGGGGAGGCCATGGAGGTGCCGCTCAGCGAGGCGTACTTGCCCCCGGGAACCGTGCTGTAGACGGACTCGCCGGGCGCGGACACCTCGATGACGTTGCGGCCGAAGTTGGAGAAGGACGCCTTGGACGAGCCGCTGGTGCCGTTCGCCGCGACCGTGACGACGCCCGGCAGTTCGGCCGGGATGTCGAGGCAGTCGTTGGTGATGGTCCGGGTCACCGGGGTGGAGTCGTTGGGTGAGGAGGTGTCGGTGGTCTTGTTCGCCAGGTCGTAGTTGGCGTTGCCGGCCGCCGCGACCTGCAGCGACCCCTTGCCCTCCGCGTACTTCTGGGCGCGGTTGACACCCTCCAGGATGGCCGCCTGGTCCACGTTGTCCGGGCAGTTGAACTGCCACGGGTCCGTGTAGTAGCTGTTGTTGGTGACCTTGAAGCCGTGGTCACCGGCCCAGACGAGCCCGCAGATGGTGTTCTCCGCGAAGAACAGCGTGCTGCCCGGCTCGGCGATGCGGACCGAGGAGATCTTCACACCCGGCGCGACGCCGATGGCGCCCTTGCCGTTCTTGGCGGCCGCGACCGTACCGGCGACGTGCGTGCCGTGGGTGTCGACGTCACGCCACGCCCCGGCCCGGGTGTCCGCCTTGCCGTACGCGCAGGAGACCGAGTCGGCGGCGTTGAAGTTGGGCGCCAGGTCCTGGTGCTGGTCGTCCACACCGGTGTCCAGGATGCCGACCTTGACCGTCGGAGAGCCGGTGGTGACCGCCCAGGCCTGGTCGGCCTTGATCTGCGTCATGTCCGACCGGACCGGCTCGGTGGACGGCGCGGTGGACTGGGACGGGTTGCTGGGCAGCGCCGGGTTGTAGGCGTCGGCAGGGACGTCGGAGGTACGGGTGGCGCCGACCTGCTGGACGCCGGAGACCGCGCGCATCGCCGGGGCGAAGCCGGTCGACGTCGAGTGGGCCACCACGACGCCGATGGCGTCGTACGAGGCGAAGACGGTGCCGCCGTTGTTCGCGACCGCCGTGCGGACGGCCGTGGTGTCACCGGGAGCGGTGATGACCAGGTAGGCGCGCGTGCCGGCCGCCCAGGCCGCAGGCACGGCCGCCTTGGCCGCGCGGGCGGCGGAGGCAGCCGACGCGGTGGAGCCGGCCTGAGCCGCGGATGCGGCCCTGGGCTCCGGGATGGTCGTCGGCGCGGCCTGAGCGGCTCCGACGGGCACGGTGAGCGCGACGGCCGAGCCGAGAGCGGCGACGGCCACGGCGGAGAGTCTCAGCCGGCTTGATATGTGGGAAAACAATGCGTCCTCCGATGGCCCGGTGACGCTGGTGGCGCCTGCCGGGCCCTGTGTTGTAGGGGGTGGGACGCAAGATCCCAGAGACCCGCATGCGGAAGGAAGTGTTCAACCCCATAAGCCCGTTGGCGTTACCCAGTGTTGACCTGACGAGATGTCGGTCGGGGCGGGTTTCCCCCTCGATGGGCGGTTCGTCGGGGTGACGGCATGCGGGTGCGGACGCTGCTCGATGCGCGGGGCCGAAGGGCAGCGGAAGGTGGTGTCGGAGGCGCTGGTCGCGAGGGACGGCGGCCACGGAACGAAGCCGGCCGCGCTGTCGGAGCACGACGAGGCGAGGGCGAGGGCGGGGGCGAAGGAGGCGAAGGAGGCGAAGGAGGCGAAGAGGGAGAGCGCGGCGAGGCGTCCGGAGTGCCGCCGGTCCTCGTCGGGGCCACGGGCGACCCGGCCACCCGGCCTACGGGCGGGACTGCGGGTGTCTCACGGACGCCGGCGCGTGGCCGTTCGGCGTACGCCGGTCAGTAGAGCCGTGGCGACATGACCTGCGGCTCGGTGCCCGGCACTTCCAGGACGCAGCGGGGGATGCCGGGGCCGGCCGCGGCGCGGACCGTCGCGGGCGTCGGCGGGTCGGTCGGCAGCTCGATGTGCACGGTCACGGGGCGGTCGTGACCGGTCGTGGCACACCCCGTCTCCTTGCCGTCGACGAGGACCTCGACGACGGCCTTGTGGCCGGTCTGGACCGTGACGCTGACGGAGTGCCCCGCGTGGTCGATATGAAAGTGGTGGCGTCGTCTCATGGGTCGCCTCCGACCGGTTCGCCGTCCTCGCCCCCTGCTCCAGCGTAGCCATCCGTCCCTCGGGCAGCCTGGTCGGCGGTGGCGCGGGGCGCGTCACCCGAACAGCGGCCCTCCGGGCGTGCAACCGGCCCTCCGTCGGGTGCACTGGAAGGGAAAGCGTCCGCCGAGCATGGAGACGACCATGTACGAAATGCACGTCGGCATAGCGCCCCGTGACGGGATCTTCGTCTGGCACGTGGCCGCCATCGGCACCGCGACCGCCCTGTGCGGGCAGTCGCTCCACGAGGAGCCGCTGGAGGAGCGCGAGAGGACCGACCGTCACTGCACCCCTTGTATGAGTTCGTTCCAGGAGCTGATGAACGACCGGCGGTGACAGCCGGATTTCCGAATTCCCCCATGCCCCAGCCCGAAGTCCCTCAGACCCCCAGTCGGTCGCGGAGCGCCGACAGTCTCGGCCGTCGCTCGGCGCGTTCGCGCGAGTGGCGGTCGAGTTCTTCCATGAGGCGGCGCCCGCGGTGGTCGAGATCGAGCTCGTCGAGGATCCGGTCGATCTCGGCGAGCAGCGCTCCGTACAGCTGCCAGTGGCGGGGGTCTCGCTGGACGACCTGGAGCAGGAGGTCCGCCGTGTGGTCGCGGACGGCGCGCGCCGCTCTGAGTTCGCCGGCGAGCCGCTCCTCGGCGGCGTCGGCGTCCTCGCTGACGTGGGTGGAGACCAGGACGGCGAAGCTCACGAGGGTGTCGGCGACGCGGGCCAGGAGGTCTTCGAGCGCGAGCGCGAGGTCCTCGGGGAAGAGTTCCGCGCCCTTGCGCGCCTTGGCGAGGTCGGTGAGCGTGCGGGCGATGACCCGCAGGACGACGGCGCAGATCTCCAGGGTGTCGAGCCCGGTGCGCAGCACGATGCGGTAGAGGACTCCTTCCTGTTCCTTGACGCGCGGGTTGAGCCGAAGGCTGTCCTCGGCCTGGCGCAGCGCCGCGTCGACGTCGGCGACGTCGTTGTCGAGCCGGCGTGCCTCGTGCAGGCGCGCGGCGGCGTGCGCGACGGTCGTGGGGGCGGTGAGTTCCTCGCCCATGCCCAGCATGAGCCGGCGCATACGGCGCGCCAGGTCCTCGATGGACTCACCCGCCGAGCCGACCCAGACGGGCGGTGCGAGGACCGTGTTGAAGGTCAGACCGACGATCGCCCCGATGAGGGTCTCCAGGACCCGGTCCCAGGCGGTGTCGGTGACCTGGGTGACGCCGAGGACCAGCATCGCGCTGATCGCGACCTCGGGCACGAACTCGTCGACGCGCACGAAGCGGCCCACCACCAGCGAGGCCAGGATGATCAGCCCGAGGCTCCACCAGGTGAGACCGACCAGGGCACTGAAGGCGATGGCGATGACGACGCCGACGACCACCGAGTTGACCCGCCGGATGCCGGTGGTGAGCGTGGAGTAGAGGGTCACCTGGACGACGAGCAGCGCGGTGAGCGGGGCGGTCAGGGGGGCCGGTTCGCTGCTCAGCTGGAGAGCGACGACATAGGAGATCGTGGCCGCGGCCGTGGACCTGACGGTCTGCACGACCGCCGGGTCCCGGCGCCGCGCGTACAGGTCGGCCACCACTCTTCGCAGCGCAGCGCGCACGTCCCTCACGCTTTCAGGTTTTCGTACCGGTGGGGACTTCGCACGCCGTACCGGTACGGCCCGCCGGAATGGCGATCTCTCCGGGGGTACGGTGGGATGGGAACCGATCACGCGTCCACGACGGATGGATGAAGGTTGTGTCGACCTCGAGTCATGCGGTGTCCGGCGCCCCCTGCTGGGTCAGTCTCATGACCCGCGACCTCCGCGCTGCCGAGACCTTCTACGGGGGTGTGTTCGGTTGGGAGTTCCGGTCCACCCGGTTGGGTGAGGAGTTCTCCGTCGCCCTGCGCGACGGGGCTCCGGTCGCCGGGATCGGCGCGCTGGCGCCGCGCCTCGCGGTGGCCGTCGCCTGGACCCCGTACTTCGCCGTCGACGACGCCGACCTGACCGCTTCGCGCATCCGGGAGCGCAGCGCCACGGTGGCCGTGGGGCCGCTGCGCTTCGGGACCGGGCGGGCGGCGCTCGCCTCGGACCGCGAGGGTGCCGTCTTCGGTATCTGGGAGGGTGAGGTGATCCCCGACTGGAGCGTCGGCAAGGGCGGGGCGCCGGCCTGGCTCGAGCTGCGGACCCGTAACGCCTTCGACGCGGCGATCTTCTACGCCGAGGTACTGGACTGGGCCGGCGAGCGTCCGGGCTGCTGCCAGGTGAGCTACGAGGACGATCATGTCGTCCTGAGCCATGCGGGCGTCACGGTCGCCCGGCTCTTCGGCGGGGCGGTGGAGGCGGCCCCCGACCCCCAGGTACGGCCTCGCTGGCATGTGCACTTCCGGGTCCCCGACGTCGACGAGGCGGTCGAGGCGGCGGTGCGGCTCGGTGGGACGACGGCCTCCTCCGTGAGCCCGTCGGGAAACGGGCGGCGCATCACGCTCCGCGATCCGGACGGCGGGCTGTTCACGGTGGCCGACAGCGTGGAGTGAGGGGCAGTGAGGGCCGGGACGGCGACGGGGCGCCGCGTGAGGTCCCGCCGTACGCGTACGGTCACTCCCCCGCGTGCGCGGCGCGCCGGATGGTGGCATCGAGGAGCGCCAGGGCCTGGTCGGCGGTGCGTCCGGGGGCGCGGTTCCAGGGGCCGATGAGCCCGGTCCAGCCCTGGGCACGCAGTTCGGTGACGATCCAGGCGGCGGAGCGGTTCATGGTGTCGGCGCTGCCGTGGCCGAGGCGGTGGGCGGTGAGCAGCGCGCCGCAGAGGCAGCGGGCGCCCCGGGCGTCGCGGAGACGGTACGGCCTGTTCTGCCAGCCCCACTCGACGAGGACGTGGCGGGCGTGGGCCAGGTGGACGGAGGGGCGTACGTCGCTCTGACCGATACGGCGCCAGGTGTGCAGCCGGTCGGGCAGGACGGCCCCGAGCCGGCCGGGGAGCCGCCGTTCGGCGGGCGGGGGCGGGGTGAGACCGGCGAGGGCGGTGGCCACGAGCTGGTCGACGGGGACGGAGAGCAGCCCGCGCCAGTCGTGCTCGGGGGCGGCCGGCTCCTCGTACGGAGCGTCCCAGTGGCGGACGATCTCCTGCCACGCGGCGGTGTCGTGGAGTGCGACGGCCGTCCGGTCGAGGATGTCGGGGGCCAGGGTCGGCAGGGGCATGGGCGCTCCGGTCTCGGCGGATCCTTCACTCATCAGAATGTCGGCTTTGCCTGGAACATCCTTGAGCGATCCAGCCAAAAGTTACCAATCGGTATGCCGTGACTTCCCATGCGGGCGGCAGTAGAACTCGTTCCCATTCCACCGACAGTGAGGGCTCCTCATGGCTGTTACACGCCGTGGATTCATCACGGGAACAGGTTCTATTCTCGGCACTCTGGCACTTCCCTCTCAGGCCTACGCGTCGGCCACGCAGTCCCGTATCCCCGCTCTGGTGATCGGCACCGGCTACGGCGGATCCGTCGCCGCGCTGCGGCTCGCCCAGGCAGGTGTCGACGTGCGCATGGTCGAGATGGGCATGGCCTGGGACACCCCCGGCCCGGACGGCAAGATCTTCGCCAACACGACCACCCCCGACTACCGGTCCTTCTGGCTGCGCACCCGCACCAAGCAGCCCCTCAGCCAGTTCCTCGGCTTCCCGCTCGACAAGGACGTCCCCCGCCACACGGGCATCCTGGACGCCGAGGAGTTCGGCGGCATCACCGTCTACCAGGGCCGGGGCGTCGGAGGCGGCTCCCTGGTCAACGGCGGGATGGCCGTCACCCCGCGCCGGGAGAACTTCGGCGCGATCCTTCCGTCGGTCGACGTCGACGAGATGTACGGCGTCTACTACCCGCGCGCCAACGCCGGGCTCGGCGTGAACCACGTCGACCCGTCCTGGTGGGAGAGCGCGGCGTGCTACCAGTACGCCCGGGTGGGCCGCAAGCATGCGCAGCGCTCCGGTTTCCCGTTCGTCTTCGTGCCCAACGTGTACGACTGGGAGTACATGAAGCAGGAGGCCGCCGGTGCCGTACCGAAGTCGGCGCTGGCCGGGGAGGTGCTCTACGGCAACAACCACGGCAAGAAGACCCTGCAGAAGACCTACCTCGCGCAGGCCCGGGCGACCGGGCGGGTCACCGTCTCACCGCTGCACAAGGTGACGTCCGTGTTCCCGGCGGCGGGCGGCGGCTACGCGGTCGTCGTCGACCGGCTGGACACCGCGGGGAACACCACGTCCACCGAGACGATCCTGGCGGACCGGGTGTTCTTCGCGGCCGGCAGCGTCGGCACCAGCAAGCTGCTGACCAGGCTGCGGGCCACCGGAGCGCTGCCCGGCCTCAACGGCGAGATCGGCAAGGGCTGGGGCGACAACGGAAACGTCATGTGCGGGCGCGCCAACCATATGTGGGACCCGACGGGGAGGCTCCAGGCGTCCATGCCCACGGCCGGCATCGACAACTGGGACGCGGGCGGGGCGTTCGCCGAGGTCGCGCCGCTGCCCACGGGCATCGAGACGTACGCCTCGTTCTATCTGTCGATCACGAAGAACCCCCACCGGGCCGAGTTCTCGTGGAACCCCACGGCGGGCCGCGTCGAGCTCAACTGGCAGACCGCCTGGAAGCAGCCCTCCATCAACGCCGCCAAGACGATCTTCGACAGGATCAACCACAAGGAGGGGACGATCTACCGCACGGACCTGTTCGGCGCGTACAAGATCTGGGGCGACCACCTCACGTACCACCCGCTCGGTGGCGCCGTGCTCGGCCGGGCCACCGACGACTACGGTCGCCTCCACGGCCATCCGGGGCTCTATGTGATCGACGGCGCGCTGATCCCGGGCAACACCAGTGTCAACCCGTTCGTCACGATCACCGCGCTCGCCGAACGCAACATCGAGAAGATCATCGCCACCGACCTCTGAGTCGCCTCAGGGTCACTGGGTGGGCAGCACGCACACCGCGTCGAGGCCCAGCACCCGATTGAGCCGGCCGAACGACAGCCAGGAGCCGATGCTCATCGTCAGCTCCACGATCTCGGGCTGACTGTAGTGAGCGGTCATACGAGTCCAGAAGGCCTCGTCGAGACCGTGATGATCCAGGGCGTACCGCTCGGCGTACTCCGCGGCCAGCCGCGTGCGGTCGTCGAAGGCATCGGTGGTACGCCACTGGGTCACCGCGTCGGCGAACGAGTCCTCGACCTTCTCGCCGTCGCGGTCGGTCCTCCAGTCCAGGCAGAACAGACACCCGTTGACCTGCGCGATCCGCAGCCGCGCGGCCTCGAACTCGCGCAGACCCAGGGTCGTATGGGCGTAGACGGAGAGGGAGAAGTTCGCCGCGGCGGTGCCGATCTCGGGGACGATCTCGCCCCAGACGTACTCGATCGGGTGCCTGCCCTCGGGGACGTCGATCCTCATGGCCGTTTCCTTCCCAGTCGGCCCACCGCGGGGCGCAGCGGGACGTCGAGCGCGTCGTAGAGTCCGGGCTTCGCGTCCACGAGCCAGTCGACCGCGTTCACGAGCCTGCCGACGGCCGTGGCGTTGCCGCCCGCGGAGCGGTTCTCGCCCTCGTCCGTGGCCTCGACCGTGACCTCGATGCGCGGGCGGCCCTCGATGACCACCCGGTGGGCGCCGGCGCCGTCGGGCGGGGTGGGCCAGTCGGGGGCGCACGAGGGGTGGATCCGGGTGACGTGTTCGATGACGATGCGGGGTTCGCCGTCGACGACCCCCTGGACCTCGAACCGTACGGCGCCCTGGGTGCCGGCCTCGAAGACGCCCATCGTGCGGGTGGTCACGGTGGTGTCGAGGGGACGGCGTTGCATGGTCTCGCGGATCTCGTCGAGTTCGACGCCGAGGGCCCGTGCCATGAGCCGGATCTGTCCGCCCCAGACCATGGTCGGTACGGAGGGGGCGAGCATCAGCGGTTCGTACTCCATGGGGTGCCCCATGCCGACGAGATGACGGACCGAGTCCTCCTGCTCGTACGTGGAGTAGTCGAAGATCTCCTGGCAGCGGACGACGTCCACAAGGGTGCCGAGGCCGCTGATCAGCAGGGGCAGGACGTCGTTGCCCCAGCCGGGGTCGACGCCGGAGACGAAGAGGGAACCGCCGCCCTCCGCCACGGCGGCGAGGACCGGGTCCCGGAACTCCGGCGGGGCTCCACGCTGGTCGTAGAGCGGGTAGAGCGCCGGGGTCACGACCACCGCGCCGCCGCGGACGGCCCTGACGACGTCGGCGAGCGCCTCGTCGGGCCTGATGTCGCCGGAGGCGGCGTACACCACCGCGCGGGGGCGGGCGCCGAGCACGGCGTCGGTGTCGTCGGTCGCCGCCACCCCGAGGGAGCGGTCGAGCCCGGCGAGCGCGCCCGCGTCACGTCCGATCTTGCCCGGGTCGTGGACGAGGACGGCGGTGAGGGCGAGCGCCGGGTGGGCGTCGACGGCCCGTATGGCCGCGCGGCCGACATTTCCGGTTCCCCAGACAACGGTCGGAATCATGCGGGGAGCGTAACCTGACGGACCGTCAGTTCCTAGGGGTGCGGCCGATTTCGGCGGACGCAACCCTCTCGCAACCTCCGGCCGTGTTCGATGGAGCCCCGGCGGACGCACGAGGAGGGGCGGGAGATGGATCGACCCGGAGCGCGGGTGGAGTTGACACCCGACGCGGCCGACCTGGTGCGGCGGCTGCGGGAGTCGCACGGTCCCCTGATGTTCCACCAGTCGGGCGGCTGCTGCGACGGCAGCGCGCCCATGTGCTATCCGGACGGGGAGTTCCGCACCGGCGCGGCGGACGTACTGCTCGCCTCGCTCGACGTCGCCGGTGTCGCGGAGCCGGTGCCGTTCTGGATGTCGAAGGCGCAGTCCGAGCTGTGGAGCCACACCCGGCTGATCGTGGACGTCGTGCCGGGCCGGGGCAGCGGCTTCTCCCTGGAGGCCCCGGAAGGCGTCCGTTTCCTCATCCGTTCCCGGCTCGTCGACTCCGGCCCGGACTCAGCTCACTGACGCCTGCTCGTATCTCCACACGCGCGAGACAGGGGGCCGGTCGCCTGGGGGACACGCGGGTACGTGTACGCGTACCCGCGGTGGCGGCCTTCCTGTCGGCCTGCGCCGTGGGAACCTCCTCCGGCCGCCGGCCCCGCACGGACACGGTCCGTCACCGAGCAGGGTGGGCCCGCCCTGACTAGCGTGGGACTCGGCAACCACCGGCGAGCCCCATCGATCGGAAGAGAGTCAGAGTCATGGCCGCACGACCTGAAGGCACACCCTGCTGGGCCGACGCGATGTTCAACGACATCGAGGGCGCCAAGACGTTCTACGGCGAGGTGCTGGGCTGGACCTTCGGCGAATCGTCCTCGGAGTACGGCAACTACACCCAGGCGTACCGCGACGGCAAGGCGGTCGCGGCGGTCGTTCCGCCGATGCCCGGCCAGGACGGCTCCCAGCCGTCGGCCTGGTGTCTCTACTTCGCGTCGCCCGATGTCGCCGCCACGGCCGAGAAGATCAGGAACAGCGGCGGCACGGTCGTCATGGAGCCGATGGCCGTCGGCGACTTCGGGTCCATGTGCCTGGCGCAGGACCCGGCCGGCGTCGTCTTCGGTGTCTGGCAGCCCGGGGCCCACGAGGGCTTCGAACTGGAGGGCGAGACCGGCTCCTACGCGTGGGCCGAGGTCTTCACGCGGGAGCCCGCGAAGTCGGACGACTTCCTGACATCGGTGTTCGGCTACAACGCCAAGAAGATGGCCGTCGAGGACATGGACTACAAGGTCTTCGACCTGGGCGGCGAGATGCCGGTCCTGGGGCGGATGACGATGACGCCGGAGGACTTCCCGGCCGAGGTCCCGTCGTACATCCAGGTCTACTTCGCCGTCGACAACTGCGACCAGGCGGTCGACCGGGCCGTGAAGCTCGGCGGCCAGAAGGCCTTCGGGCCGATGGACAGCCCCTTCGGCCGCTTCGCGGCGATCGTCGACCCGCAGGGCGCGGCGTTCGCCGTGATCGACACGAGGACCACGGTGGGCGACGTGCCCGACATGTTCTGAGTGCACGGCAGGCACGCGTGACGGTGCTGGGTCGTACGGACGGCCCCGGGCACCGTCATGCCCGCTCAGCCGGCGTCACGGAAGGTGACGATCCCGTTGAAGTCGCCGACGTACGCGGTTCCGTCGGGGCCGAGAGTGATCGGGGCCCGGTTGTGGCCGTACGCCGGGCCGGTAGCGGTGCCGGTGAGCGGCTGCCGGGCACGCTGCCCGGTGCGGAAGTCGACGGCCGCCGGATTCCAGGCGTCGACGCCGAGCGGGTTCGGCCGCTTCTCGTAGAAGTGGAGCCGGCTGAGATGTCCATCGAACTGCCGCTGGTCTCAAGGCCACTTCACAGCCCCGAAACGATACGGCAGGGGCGGCTCAGGGCTTGAGGCTGCTGACGACGTCGGCGGTGGCGGCGACCCCGTTCTGGATGGTCGGCGCCATGCTCGTGCCCGCGAGGAAGAAGCCGAGCAGGGCGCAGACCAGCGCGTGGGAGAACTTGAGGCCGCCGTTGCGGAGGAAGATCACCGCCAGGACGAGCAGCAGCAGTACGACAGAAACGGACACGGCCATCGCCCACACCCTCCTTGCGCCGCGCCGGAATCGCGGCGTTCGGCGGCCAGTGTGGCGCAGCGGGAGCGCCGTCCGGCCGTATGGCATGTCGGCCGAACGGGTGGGATTCGCCGTCAGCGGTTCAAGAAGTCCCGGAGCCCGGCGAGGTCGTCGGTGTTGATGTGGTCGACGCCGGCGGCGCGCAGCTCGCTCCAGAGAGCGTCGCGGGCGGGTCCGGGCCGGTCGGGGGTGGCCCAGAAGCGGATCCGCTGGCCGCGCGCGTGGGCGGTCCCGACGATCGAGGCCAGCCGGGCCCGCTCGGCGGCCGGGAAGGGTCCTTCGCCGCGCCAGTCGAAGGACTGGGTCCAGTTGGAGCTGACGAGCGGGATGAAGGCGGCGGGCGCGGGGGTCTGCGCCGCGAGGTCGTCGAGCCGGCCGTCGTAGAAGGCATGGCGGACGCGCTGTGCCTCCATGGGGCCGCGTGCGGCGCGGTCGCCGGAGACGACGGGGGTGACGGCACCGGGGTGGACGCGACCGGCGGTGACGGTGGACAGCATCCGCCGGTACGGGCGGAGTTGGCGGTCGAGTTCCCGGTAGGCGGCGACGCCGTCGGCCTTGATGTCGATGAGGAGCTGCACGGGGCGGCGGTAACCGGCGTACACGGAGCCGTGGTTGGCGCTGACCCGGGCGAGGAGCGGGTCGAGGTAGAGGGAGCGGAGGGTGCGGCTCGGGTCGAGCCGGGCGGGTTCGTGGGCGACGAGCAGCTCCCCGTCGACGAGGAAGACGTCGGCCTCGACGCTGGTGAACCCGTGGTCGAGGGCGTCGTGGAGGGGCCGGGGGGTGGAGGTAGTCGTTGTGCGCGTGCGCGAGCGGCAACGGGCGCACGCGGTGGGCGGCGACGGCGGTGCCGGCCAGGGCGACCGAGGTCACGGCGGCCAGGGCGGCGACCGCGGTACGGCGGGACAGGGGCGTCATGGGACGGCTCCGGGGGTTCGGGACGAGGGACCCGCACGAGTATGTGCGGGTCGGGCTCCCAACGGATTCGGTATGAGGCAGAGTTGGCTGACGCGATGCCGCCCGGTCGCCTGAGGTTCGCCCCGCGCTCCGGGGGCGTGGCGGGCTGACGCAGGACCGGTCCGGCTACCGCGTCGTCGACGCGGCCCCGGCTCCCCTACCGCCGCCTCCCCCACCCGCGCAGTCGGACCACTCGACCGTGCGGTCGCACCAGCGGTTCAGGAGGACACGGTCGTGGCCGACGGCGAGCAGGCCCGCGCCCGATTCGGCGCGGTACGCCTCCACCGCGGCGACCAGGGCCGCCGTCGTCGAGGCGTCGAGCATGGCCGTCATCTCGTCGCAGACCAGCCAGCGCGGGCGCAGCACCAACGCCCGTGCCAGGCAGGCACGTTGCAGCTGCCCGTCGCTGACCTCGTGGGGGCGGCGGGCGAGCAGGTCGTCGGTGAGGCCCACCGCCGACGCGAGTTCGGCGAGGCGCGGGCCGGCCTCCGGGCGGCGGCCACCGGCCCGGAGGGGTTCGACGATCAGATCGCGCAGCCGCAGGCGGGGGTCGGCCGACATCCGGGGCTGCTGGAACACCACGCCGACCGCGGTCCGCAGAGCGCGCGGCGCGCCGTGCCGCCAGCCCCGCACCCGCTCGCCGTCGACGGTGACGCTCCCGGCGTCCGGCCGGTGCAGCAGCGCGGCGACCCGGGCGAGCGTGGACTTGCCGCAGCCGCTGGGCCCCAGGAGGCCGACCGACTCTCCCGGCGCGATGGTCAGCGAGGTGTCGACGAAGACGGGCCCACGACCGTCGTAGCCGGCGGTGAGGGAGTCGAGTTCAAGCACGGGGCACTCCTGGCAGGTCGGCCGGCTGTCCCGTCGGGTGGTGGCAGGCCACGCCCGCGAACGGTTCCGGGAACGTGTCGCAGGTCGGCGTCGCCCGCTCGCAGCGCGGGGCGAAGGCGCAGCCGGACGGCAGGGCGGTCAGCTCGGGGGGCATGCCCGGGATCGCGGTGAACGCGCGGTCGGGCAGGGCGTTCAGGAGGCCCCTGGCATAGGGGTGGCGGGGGCCGGGCTGTCCGAAGAAGCGGGGGGCGGCCGTCGTCTCGACGATCCGGCCCGCGTACATCACGGCCACCCGGTCGGCGATCCGTTCCGCCGCCGACAGGTCGTGCGTGATCAGCAGCAGCGCCCGGCCCTCGTCGGCGTGACGGCGCAGCTCGTCGGCCGTCCGCTCGACGAGGTCGCGGTCGAGGCCGGTGGTCGGCTCGTCGGCGAGGAGGAGCGGAGCGTCCCCGATGAGGGCGAGCGCGGTGGCGGCACGCTGCGCGAGGCCGCCGGAGAGTTCGTGCGGGTACCGGTCGAGGTGCCCCGCCGGGAACGCGGCCCGCTCCGCCGCCGCCTCGGCGGCAGCGCGCCGCTCCCGCCGCGGGGTGCCGGTCAGCTCGCGGACGGTCTCCTCCAGCTGGGCGCGTACGGTCCGCACGGGGGTGAGGTGGGCGGCGGGGCTCTGCGGTACGAGACCGACGCGCCGTCCCCGTACCGTACGGGCCAGGGTCCGCTCGTCGGCGGCGAGCAGGTCGACCCCGTCGAGCAGCGCCGTGCCGGAGGCCGTGGCGTTCCCGGGCAGCAGCCCGAGGAGCGCGGAGGCGAGGACGGACTTGCCACAGCCGCTCTCGCCGACGAGGGCGAGGCACTCCCCCGCCGCCAGGTCGAAGTCGGCCCCGGTGACGGCGGCGACGTGTCGTCCGCCGCGCATCCGGAAGCGGACGGAGAGCCCGCGCACACTGAGGACGGCCTCGTCGGCGCTCCCCCTGCCCGCGGCGGGGGGACCTCCGGCGGTGACGGCCTCCAGGGCTCGTGCGACGCGCGGGTTCACAGCATCAGCTCCGATCGGCGGCGCGGGTTGAGGCGGTCTCGCCATGCTCCGGCGAGCCCGGCGACGGCCAGGGTCGGCACGATGAGGAGCAGGCCGGGGAAGAGCGTCGGCCACCAGTCGCCGGCGAGGAGCGAGGAGCGGGCGGACTGGACCAGGTTGCCGAGGCTGGCCTGGTGGCTCGGCAGCCCGAGGCCGAGGAAGGAGAGCGCGGACTCGTGCCACATGGCGTGCGGCACCATCAGGACGGCGGCGAGTCCCGCCTGCGGCAGGACGGCGGGCAGCAGGTGGCGCACGGTCACCCGCCACCGCGAGGCGCCGCCGGAGATCGCCGCGTCGACGAAGGGGCGCGAGCGCAGCGAGAGGACCTCGGAGCGGACGATCCGGGCGGTCGACAACCAGTGGGTGAGCGCGACGGAGACGATGACCGGCCACACTCCCGGCCGGAACATGGCCACGATGAAGATGCCGAGCAGCAGGTGCGGTACGGAGGAGAAGGCGTCGACGATCCGCATCACGAGCCGGTCGGTCCAGCCGCCCAGGGAGGCGGCCACGGCGCCGACGGCCGTCCCGACGACGGTGGCGGCGAGCGCGGCGACCAGGCCGACGAGGAGCGAGATCCGCAGTCCGTAGACGCAGCGCAGCAGCAGGTCACGGCCGACGTCGTCGGTGCCGAAGGGGTGCTCCGAGGACGGCGGCAGGAGTTTTGAGGACAGGTCGACGGCCTGCTCGTCGAGCTGGACGAGCGGCGGGACGAGGAGGACGGCGAGGAGGACCGCGCCGACGATCCCGGCGGAGGACCAGAGGCGCAGGCGGCGGGTGCGGGGATCAGCCATCGAAGCCCACTCTCGGGTCGGCGAGCCCGTACAGCAGGTCGGAGAGGAGGTTGCCGAGGAGGACGGCGGCGGTGGCGAGCACCGTGAGCGCGGCCAGCAGCGGGAAGTCGACGGAGGTGGCCGCCTGGACGGTAGCGGCGGCGATGCCGGGCCAGCTGAAGACGCTCTCCACGAGCAGGGCCCCCGTGATGAGTTCGGGGACGCGGGAGCCGACGAGGGTGAGCATCGGGAGCATGCCGGAGCGCAGGGCGTGGCCGAGCAGGACGGTTCGGTCCCGCAGTCCGCGCGCGCGTGCGCCGCGTACGGGGTCCTCCGCCAGCGCGTCTGCGACGCCCTGGCGGACGTACAGGAAGAACCAGGGCAGTTGTGAGACGCCGAGGACCAGGGCGGGCAGCACGAGGTGGGTGGCGACCTGGTCGGGGGTGACGGTGTCGCTCGCCGTGTCGGTGAGTCCGCCGGCCGGGAGTGCGCCGAGTTCCAGGGCGAAGAACCAGATGGCGAGCAGTCCCAGCCAGAAGACCGGAGCGGCTTCCAGGGTGTACGCGGCCGAGCTGACGGCACGGTCGAGGAGTCCGCCGCGCCGGCGCCCGGCGAGGACGCCGAGGACCGTGCCGAGCACGATGGCGAGGAGGAAGGCCGTGGTGGCGAGGAGTACGGACCAGCCGACGCGCTCGGTGATGACGTCGGCGACGGGCTGCCGCATGACGCTGGAGTCGCCGAGATCGCCGTGGAGCGCGGCGGTGAGCCACTCCCACCAGCGGGTGGTGAGGGGCCGGTCGACGCCGAGGTTGGCGCGGAGCTGGTCGAGGTTCTCCTGCGAGGCGGTGAGTCCGGCGGTGCCGGCGTACGCCTTGACGGGGTCGAAGGGGGAGGCGGCGGCGACGGCGAAGACCGCGAAGGTGACGGCGAGGAGGACGGGGACGGCGAACAGGGCCCGCCGTCCCGTCATCCGGGCCATGGCCCCCCAGGGGAGGCGTCGGCTCACCGCTCGGCCTTCTCCGCGCCGGCCTTGGGCTTCCAGGCCTCGACGTTCCACCACGGGCCGGAGGCGAGTCCGTGGTCGTGGGGCTCGGTCTGGGTGGTCAGGCCGTCCCAGCTGTCGTTCACGACGTACAGGTGGTCGATGTGGGTGAGGAAGGTGTAGCCGGGGTTCTTCACCAGTTCGCGCTGGACGACGGAGTAGGCGGCACGCCGCTTGACGGTGTCGTTCGTGCGGCGGCCCTCCTCCAGGGCCTTGTCGACGGTCTTGTTGTCGTACCAGGCCATGTTGTTGAAGCCGTCGCCCGCGAGGGCGGACGTCAGCAGGAGGTACTGGTCGAAGTCGGGGTCGCCGGGCGAGCCGCCGCCGGCGAGGACCGCGTCGGTCTTCATCCGGGGCTCGATGACCTCCCAGGTGCCGCCCTGGGTCTTGACGGCGATGCCGGCCTTCTTGGCGTCGGAGGCGTAGGCGAGGGCGTGGTCCTGCCGGAGCTTGTCGCCGGAGAGGTACCAGAGCGGGAACTCGGCGCGTACGCCGTCCTTCACTCGGACGCCGTCGGGGCCGGGCCTCCAGCCCGCCTCGTCGAGGATCTTCTCGGCGGCGTCGAGGTCGTGGCGGCGCTCGGTGCCCTTGGCGAACCACTCGCTGTCGGTGGGGACGGGGCCGTAGGCCGGTTTGCCGGCGCCTTCGAGGATCTTGTCGACCATGGCCTGCCGGTCGACGGCGACGTCGAGGGCGCGGCGGACGGCGGTGTCCCCGGTGACCTTGTTGTGGGTGGGGAGCGTGACGGTGCGGTAGTCGTAGGTCTTCGCGGCGTACGTCTTCCTGGCCTTGTCGTCCTTGAAGCCGGCGGCGAGGTTGGGCGGCAGGACGGCGCCGTCGAGGTCTCCGGCGCGGAGCCGGGTGGCGCGGACGTCGTCGTCCTTGATGATCGCCATGGTGAACTTCTTCACCTCGGGCGCGCCGCCCCAGTAGGTCGGGTTGGCCTTGAAGCTGAGCTTCTCGCCCTTGGACCAGTCGGTGAGGACGTACGGGCCGGTGCCGATGGGCCGGGTGGTGAAGGCGCCGGTGTTGACGTCCTGCTTCCCGGCGACGTGCTCGGGGGCGATGGCGAGGACCGTGCGCTCGGCGAAGGGAGCGTAGGGGTACGCGAGCCGGAAGACGACGGTGTCCGCGCCGACCGCCTCGACGCTCTCGAGGGCGTCGAGTTCGGTGCGGGAGGGGTTGTTCGTCTTCGGGTCGAGGACCGTCCGGTAGGTGAAGACGACGTCCTTCGCGGTGAAGGGGGCGCCGTCGCTGAAGGTCACACCCTTGCGGAGCCTGTACGTGTACGTCAGCCCGTCCTGGCTGACCTCGGGCAGCGCGGCGGCGAGCGCCGGCTTCAGCTTCATGTCCGCGTCGAAGGCGAGGAGCCCGTCGAAGATCTTGGAATTGCCGTCCTTGCCGTAGCCGAGGAGGGGGCTGAGGGTCTCGGGCTCGTAGGCGATGCCGACGACCGCGGAGTCCTTCCGACCGCCCGAGCCGGCACCGGTGCCGCCCGGGTTCGAGCAGGCCGCGGCGGTGAGGGCCAGCGAACCGGCGAGCGTCGCGGCGGCCATGCCGCGTATGGATCGGGCGGTCATCGTGCCCACACCCCTCTTGAAGATCAACTGCTGTTGCGAACAACTCGCAATTAAACAGTATGTAAAGGGATGCGGGCACGTGGGCCCCTTACTTCGGCGTCATTCGGGCGCCGGGAGACCGACCAGGGCGGCGATCGTGTCCTGGTGACGCCCTGTCGCCCCCAGGGCGAGCTGGTCCGACTTGGCCCGCTTCAGCGCCAGGTGCGCCGGGTGTTCCCACGTCATGCCGATGCCGCCGTGGAGCTGGACGCACTCCTCCGCCGCGTGGACGGCGACCTTCGCGCAGTACGCCTGGGCGACGGCGACGGTCAGGGGCGTGTCGGGGTTGCCGGTGGCGAGCGCGTCGGCGGCGGCGCGGGCCGCCGCACGGGCGTTCACGACCTCCAGCCAGAGCTGCGCCATGCGGTGCTTGAGCGCCTGGAAGGAGCCGACCGGCCGGTTGAACTGGTAGCGGGTGCGGGTGTGGCGGACGGTCTCCTCCAGACACCACTCGGCGAGCCCGAGCTGTTCGGAGGCGAGCAGCCCCGCGCCCGCGAGCAGGCCGCGGCGGACCGCCGCCGCCGAGGTCCGCGCGTCGGCGAGCCGGACGCCGCTCGCGCCGGCCGTGGTCACCCTCGCGAGGGGCCGGGTCAGGTCGAGCGGGGTCTGCGGCTCCACGCCGGCGGCGTCCGCCGCGACCGCGTGGAGGCCGTCGGCCCGCGGGACGAGGAAGACATCGGCCAGGGCGGCGTCGGCGACACCGTTCACCGTCTCGGTGGCGAGCGGCGCCGCGTCGGGCGCGGTGGACAGCGGCAGCGCGAGCACCGCGACCCCGCGCCCGGAGGCGAGCCCCGCGAGCAGCTCGGCGACCGGGGCGCTCCCGGTGTCCAGGGCGAGCAGGGTCTCGGTCGCGACGACGGCGCTGGTGAGGTACGGCGCCGGGGTCACCGCGCGTCCCAGCTCCTCCAGGACCACCGCCGCCTCGCGGTGGCTCGCGCCCTGGCCGCCCAGCTTCTCGGGGACGAGCAGACCGGCCGCGCCGATCTCGCCCGCGAGGGACTTCCAGAGGCCGGGGACGTACGGGTCTCCGGTCTCGATCCGGCCGAGCAGCACGCTCGGGTCGGCCCGGTCGGCGAGCAGGGAGCGGACCGCCGCCCGCAGGTCGTCCTCGGTCTCGGAGTAGAGGAGGTCAGTCATCGCGCGAGGTCCTTCCAGGCGACGTCCTTGTCGTTGCGGGGCTCGGCGGGCAGGCCGAGGACGCGTTCGGCGACGATGTTGAGCAGGACCTCGGTCGTTCCGCCCTCGATCGAGTTGCCCTTGGAGCGCAGGTAGCGGTAGCCGGCGTCACGGCCGGTGAAGTCGACCAGCTCGGGGCGGCGCATGGTCCAGTCCCCGTACAGCAGCCCTTCCTCGCCGAGCAGTTCGACCTCCAGACCGCTGATGGCCTGGTTGAGGCGGGCGAAGCCGAGCTTCATCGCGCTGCCCTCGGGTCCCGGCTGGCCGGCGACGAGCTGCTGGCGCAGCCGTTCGCCCGTGAGTCGGGCGACCTCGGAGTCCACCCAGAGGTCGAGCAGCCGTCGGTGCAGGTCGTGGGTGCGCAGCTCGGGGCGTTCGCGCCAGGTCGTGGCGACCGGCCCGATCATGCCGCCCTCGCGGGGGATGCGGGCTCCGCCGATCGAGACCCGCTCGTTCATCAGCGTGGTCTGGGCGACCCGCCAGCCGTCGCCGGTCCCGCCGAGCCGGTGCGCGTCGGGGATGCGGACGTCGGTGAGGAAGACCTCGTTGAACTCGGCCTCGCCGGTGATCTGCCGCAACGGCCGGACCTCGACGCCCGGGTCGCTCATGTCGCAGACGAAGTACGTGATGCCGCGGTGCTTGGGGAGGTCGGGGTCGGTGCGGGCGATGAGGATGGCCCAGCGGGCGACATGGGCGCTGGAGGTCCATACCTTCTGGCCGTTGACGATCCAGTCGCCGGTGGCCTCGTCGCGGACCGCTCGGGTGCCGAGGGCGGCGAGGTCGGAGCCCGCGCCGGGCTCGCTGAAGAGCTGGCACCACACCTCCTCCCCCACCCACAGCGGCCTGAGGAAGCGCTGCTTGACCTCGTCGGAGCCGTACGCGAGGAGGGTCGGCGCCACCATGCCGAGGCCGATGCCGATCCGGCGCGGATCGTTGTCGGGGGCGTCCGCAGCGGCGAGTTCGGCGTCGACGACGGCCTGCAGGGAGCGCGGGGCACCGAGGCCACCGAGGCCGACCGGGTAGTGGACCCAGGCGAGTCCGGCGTCGAAGCGGGCGCGCAGGAAGTCGGTGCGCTCGGTGGTCGCGGGCGGGTGCTCAGCGATCAACCGCTGTGTACGGGCCCGCAGTTCGGCGGCGTCCGGGGTGGCGGCGGTCATGCGGCGACTCCTTCCGGGACGACGACGAGACGGCCGGTGGTGACGCCCTCGCTCACGCGCTGCACGGCGTCCGCCGCTCCGGTGAACGGCACGCGCTCGCTGACCAGGGGTTTGATCAGGCCCTTGGCCGCGTACGCGGTGAGCGTCTCGTGGCAACGCAGGACGGCGGCCGGGTCCTTGAGGTTGTACAGGCCCCAGTGGAGTCCCACGACCGAGTAGTTCTTGACCAGCGCGTGGTTGAGGGCGGCCGAGGGGATGACCCCGCTGGCGAAGCCGACCACCACGATGCGGCCCTCGAAGGCGACGACCTTCGTGGACTGGGTGTAGGCCTCGCCGCCCACGGGGTCGTAGATCACGTCGGCGCCACGACCGCCGGTGGCCTCCTTCACGGCGGCGATGACGTCCTCGGAGCGCCGGTCGACGACGACGTCGCAGCCGAGCGTCCGGGCGACCTCGGCCTTCTCCGCCCCGCCGACGACGCCGATGACGGTGGCGCCGGCCGCCTTGCCGAGCTGGACGGCCGCACTGCCGACGCCGCCCGCCGCCGCGTGGACGAGCAGGGTCTCGCCCTCCTTGAGGGCGGCGCGGCGGTGCAGACCGAACCAGCCCGTCTGGTAGCCGATGTGGAGGGCGGCCGCCTCGGCGTCGTCGAGGGCCTCGGGGGCGGGCAGCAGCGCCGCCGCGTCCGCCACCGCGTAGTCGGCGAAGCCGCCGTGGGGCAGCGCGGGGGTCGCGATGACCCGCCGGCCGTCCTCGGTCTCACCGCAGATCTCCACCCCGGGGGTGAAGGGGAGCGGGGGCCGCACCTGGTACTGACCCCGGCAGAGCAGGGCGTCCGGGAAGTTGACGTTGGCCGCGCGCACCCTGAGGAGGAGCTGCCCCTCGCCCGGGGTGGGCGCCTCCACCTCGTCGAGCTGCATCACCTCGCCCGGCTCGCCGTTCTCGTGCACTCGCCATGCCTGCATCGCGGTCCTCCACCAGCCGTCGTCCGTACTGCGCGGTCGGTCGCATACTAAGCGGTCGCTTGTGCCCGGTGGAACCGTGCGCCGGGGACTTCTTCAGGACTGCTTGGGGCGGGCCCGCACATGCATCCGCTCACCCTGCGGACCGAACAGGCTGAGGAACTCCACCGGCCCGTCGGGCGTGGGCCCGAACCAGTGCGGCACGCGCGTGTCGAACTCGGCGGCCTCCCCCGCCCCCAGCACGACGTCGTGCTCGCCGAGGACGAGGCGCAGCCGCCCGGACAGCACGTAGAGCCACTCGTACCCCTCGTGGACCCGCGGGTCCGGGTTCTCGTACGGCTTCTCCTGCACCACCTTGTACGCCTGGAGTCCACCCGGTTGACGGGTGAGCGGGAACATCGTTCTGCCGTGCCGCACGATCGGCTTGGCCTTGACCCGGGGGTCGCCGACCGGCGGGGCGCCGACCAGCTCGTCCAGCGGTACCTGATGGGCCCGGGCGATGGGAAGCAGCAGCTCCAGGCTCGGTCTGCGCTGCCCGGACTCCAGGCGCGAGAGGGTGCTCACGGAGATCCCGGTGGAGGCGGAGAGGTCCCCGAGCGTGGCGCCCCGATCGCGCCGGATCCGGCGCAGCCGTGGCCCGACCTCGTTCAGCACGGCGTCGATGCGGTCGTCGCCGGTTCCGGATGCCCCTGGTTCAGTCATGCCTCCATCATGCCTCGGGTTGCGGAAACGGCAAGAATGTTTGTCACCATCCCTCGGCAGGGCAACGCTTGCGGTATGAGCGAACACACGAGCACAGGCGAGCCGCGGCAGTACGACGTCGTGGTGGTCGGCGGCGGAGCGGCCGGGCTGAGCGCGGCCCTGATCCTCGGCCGGTCACGGCGCCGGACCCTGGTGGTCGACGCGGGTGAGCCGCGCAACGCCCCGGCCGCCCACATGCACGGCTACCTCTCCCGGGACGGGATGAGCCCGGCGGAGTTCCTGGAGACGGGGCGGCGGGAGATCGCCGCGTACGGGGTGGAGTGGACGACCGGACAGGTGACGGGAGCGGTACGGGAGACCGGTGACGCGGACGGCTTCGTGGTGACCGTGGACGACGGCCACCTGGTGCGCGCGCGCAGGCTCGTCGTCACCACCGGACTCGTCGACGAGCTCCCCGCGATCGACGGCGTGGCCGAGCGCTGGGGGCGGGACGTGCTGCACTGCCCGTACTGCCACGGCTGGGAGGTCCGCGACCGGGCCTTCGGGGTGATCGCGCACCCCGGTATGCCGACCCATCAGGCCCTGATCCTCACCCACTGGTCCCCGGACGTGACGCTCTTCGCGCACACGGCCGGGCCGCTCCCCGAGGAGGAGCGCGCCCGGGTGGCGGCGGCCGGGGTCGAGGTGGTGACGGGCGAGGTGGCGGGTCTGGTCGTCGAGGCCGACCGGTTCGTCGGCGTACGGATGGCGGACGGCCGGGTCGTCGAGCGTGACGTGCTCTTCGTCGGACCGCGTATGACGCCCCGGGACGGGCTGCTCACCGCGCTGGGCGCCGAGACCCGTGAGACTCCGCTCGGCGACTTCGTGGCGGTGGACGAGACCGGTCGGACCAGCGTGCCCGGCGTATGGGCAGCGGGCAACGCGATCGGCGCGCAGGAGCAGGTGATCAACGCGGCGAGCGGAGGTTACCGGGCCGGCGTGGCGATCAACACGGAGCTGCTCATGAACGACCTGGACCGCAAGGCCGCTGCGGCCCTGGGCTGACAGGGCTTCAGTTCACGCCCTCGCCGCGCCAACGCGGCGGCCGACTTCCCCGTACCGGCGGAGGAGCTGTCGCCCAACGGCTGGCGTGCCGCCGTCGACTTCACGCTGACCGGGACCTGGATCACGACCCGGGAGTTCGCCCTGCGCCACCTCGCCGCACGCACTCCCGGGTCCGTCGTCAACGTGGGCGCCTCCTACGCCTGGACCGGCGGTCCCGGGTTCGCGCACTCGGCGGCGGCGAAGGCCGGTGTGAAGAACCTGGTCGAGACCCTGGCGGTGGAGTGGGCTCCGTACGGGATCCAGGTCAACGGCCTGGTGCCGGGCCTGATGCCGCACGAGGACATGACGGACGACATCCTGGGCGCGCCGGCGCGAGCGGCCGACCAGGACGCCCGGCAGCCCGCGCTGCGGGTGGGGTACCCGCGGGAGCCGGGCTGGGCGGCGACCTTCCTGGCCTCTCCCTACGCCCGGTTCGTCTCCGGGCACACGCTGGTGGTGGACGGCGCGAACCAGCAGCGCCGGGCCCTCGTCAACGATCCGGTGGTGCCGGTGCGCGAGCAGCTGGGGCGCGGCGGGTTCGGGGAGTGACGCGTACTGGTCCACGCGGATGAACCCGGGCGGCTGCGGCTGCGCGGGCGAGGGAGAGCGGCGAGGATCGGCGAGGGTGACCGGACGATCTCCAGACTCGGAAAGGCAGGGCACACCACATGCTCGGTACGGACTTCACCAAGGGATCGCCCAGCTGGGTCGACCTGGGCAGCCCCGACACGGCGGTCGCCGCCGCGTTCTACACCGCTGTCTTCGGCTGGGAGTTCGCCTCGGCCGGGCCGGATGCCGGAGGCTACGGGTTCTTCCAGCAGGACGGCCGGACGGTCGCCGCCCTCGGTCCGCTGACGGAGGAGGGGGCGAGCAGCGCGTGGACGCTGTACTTCCAGACGCCGGACGCCGACGCCACGGCGAAGGCCGCCGAGTCCGCCGGCGGGGCGGTGCGCGCCGAGCCGATGGACGTCATGACCGCCGGACGGATGGCCCAGCTGACCGACCCGGCCGGCGCCGACTTCGCCGTGTGGCAGCCGGGTGGGACGAAGGGCCTGGACAGGACGTCCGAGAACAACACGCTGTGCTGGGCCGAGCTGCACGTGCCCGATCCGGAGGCCGCTCTGGACTTCTACGGCAGGCTGTTCGGCTGGCGCTCGCAGGAGATGGAGGCGCCGGGTATGACCTACCGGGTGCTGTCCACCGCCGAGGGGGACCTGGAGGACACCTCCTTCGGCGGGGTCGCCGAGCTCCAGGAGGGCGGGAACGAGGCACGCTGGATCCCGTACTTCGGTGTGGCGGACGCGGACGACATCGTCGCCCGCGCGCAGGGGAACGGGGGGTCGCTCCTCATGCCTGCGGCCGACATCCCCGATGTCGGCCGGATCGCCTGGCTGGCGGACCCCTTCGGAGCCCCGTTCGCGGTGCTGAAGCCCGAACCGCCGAACTGAAGCGTGTTCCGAACCGTTTGCGAGGAGCCGTGGCCGCGGGTGCGACCCGCCCGTCGGGCATCGCCGTGGTAGCCGCGGTCGTCGTCACGGGCCTGTTCCGTCACCTCCGGATACCCGCCGTGGCGCGATGACACCGCCTGTGCGGGCGTGTCACCCGCCCGCGAAGCGCGGGGGGCGCCGAAGTCGGCGACCTGGTCCGGCTGGGCCACGAACCCCGTCGCTTGCCGCAGTCGGCGCGGTCCGGGGCGCGGGCGGGGCGGTGGTGCCGCTGTGGAGGAACAGTGTGGTCATGCGGGCGAGATGAGGCCACGCCGCTGACAGCGCCCGCGCCGCACGGCGCCCCCGGACGTCATCGGGAGAAGAGCTCGAAGGCGACGGCCGGCCGGTCGCCGTAGCGGGCGGCGAAGCGCTCGTTGTTCTGGGCCAGGAAGGTACGGACGTACTCCTCGGGGTCCTGGTCCGTCAGGCCCTCGATGTACGCGCGGTGGGCGAGCAGCGACCGGACGGAGCGCTCGACACCGGGTGTGGCGTCGACGGCGTGGGTCGGCGTGCTCGTTCCGGCGACCGCCACCCAGCGCACGCCGTTCCACGGCTCCAGGCCCTGCTCGGTCAGTTCGGGGAAGATCCAGCGGTTGCCCGCGTCGCCCGCGGCGTCGAGTGTGGCGCGGCCCACGGCCAGGTGGTCCGGGGTGTTCCAGTACCCGCCGGGGCCGAAGCCCCAGGTGTCGCGGTGGTTCAGGGTGATGACCAGTTCGGGCCGGTGCCGGCGGACGGCCGCCGCGATGTCGCGGCGCAGACCGAGTCCGTACTCGATCACCCCGTCCCGGTGGTCGAGGAAGTCCACGGTCGACACGCCGACCACCTCCGCGCTCGCCCGCTGCTCCTGCTCGCGCAGCGGACCGCACGTGGCCGGGTCGAGCGAGTCGATGCCGGCCTCGCCGCGGGTCGCGAGGACGTAGACGACCTCCTTGCCCGCGTCCGTCCAGGCCGCGATGGCAGCGGCGCAGCCGTACTCGAGATCGTCCGGATGGGCGACCACGGCGAGCGCGCGCTGCCAGTCGTCGGGCATGTCGGCGAGGGGGGAGCTGCTCGTGTCGATCATGGGCGCAGGATACGGGGATTCACCCGCGGATCGCTGAGGAGAGTATGACCGAGCGCGACGCGTGACGCGGGCGGTCCGGGTTCAGGCCGCGCCGGGCCGCGAGGGTGACGGCGAGGCGCTGGGCGCGCACCAGGGCGGCCACGGGGTCGATGGCGTCGGCGGCGAACAGGGCCCCGGTGGCTTCCACTTCGTCCCGGAGACCGGCCGGCTCCGGACCGAGGCAGCATACGAGGCTCGTGCGGTCGCTGATGACGATCGGCCCGTGGCGGTACTCCATCGCCGCGTACGACTCCGCCCAGGAGCGCGCCACGCCGCGGAGCTTGTGGGCGGCCTCGTCGGCGAGTCCGACCGTCCACCCGGTGCCGAGGAAGGTGAACTGGGAGCGCCGTTCCCAGACCGTGGGCAGCGGTTCGTAGAGGGCGAGTTCGGCGTCGGTGATCGAGGGGGCGAGGTCCACGCCCAGACCCGCGCGCAGCAGCTGGAGGGCGGTGGTGGCGAACCGGGTCTGGACGACGGAGCGTTCGTCGGCGAAGTCGAGCACGACCGACCGGTCCGCGTGGTCCGCGGCCCTGCTGCCGGGGACGCCGGTCAGGACGAGCGTCGGGATCCGGCCCGCGGCACGCGCGAGCAGGGTCACCACCTCGGTGGTGGCCCCGGAGCGGGTGAGGGCGACGATCCGGTCGTAGCCGCGGCCGAGGGGGGTCTCGTCGGAGGCCGGGAAGGCGTCGGTCTCGCCCGCGCCGAGGGATTCGCGCAGGGCGGCGTAGGCCCGGGCCATGAAGTACGAGGTGCCGCAGCCGACGACCGCGACCCGCTCACCCGGCCCGGGCAGCAGGCGGGCGTGGTCGGCGGCGATGTCCGCCGCACGCCGCCAGCAGTCGGGCTGTCCGGCGATCTCGGCACTGACGTGGGTGGTCATCTCCGGTCCTCTCCTCGGTGCGCTCCGGACGAGTTCTATCCCCCTGACCCCGCACGCACCATGAGTAATCAGGACGCACTGCTTGGACTTTTGCGCGCCGCCGTGGCGGAGATCGCTCCGCAGGAGGCCCGGACGGTCAGATCTGGTCCCGGGCGAGGCCGAGCAGCCGGTCGAGCACCCTCGGGCCTCCGGCCCGTACGCCGTCGTGCTCGAACTCGTCGGTCACCCAGGTCCGCAGCCCCCGGACGGCGCGCGCGGTCTCCAGCGAGTGGGCGGTGTCGACGTACATGTCGTCGTGGTAGACGGCCGCGGCGACGGGCACCTCGTTGGCGGCGAGTCGCGCGGGGTCGTAGAGCGGTGCCCAGTCGGTCCGTTCGGCGAGGAGGTGGGCGGTCTCGCGCAGCGGGCGGAGCGCGGGATCGGTCTCGAAGTGCCAGGGGTGGACGGTCTCGCCGGTGAAGAGGAGAGGTGCGTCGCCGGCCAGGGTCTTCTCCGCGTCGAACTCCGGGAACTCGGCGCGGACGCGTTCGGCGGCCCAGCCGGTCGGCCCGTGGCCCTGTGCGTAGATGGCCTCGTGGAGCACGGCGTAGAGCGGGTGTCCGGCGTACGAGAGCCTGCCCTGGACGTTCTCCAGGAAGGCGTCGGAGAGCGCGGGGCCGCCGGGCGTGGGGACGAAGGCCTCCTCCAGGAGGTAGTGCAGCTCGTGGGTCCCCTCGCCGCCGCCGAGGAGGATGCCGAGGGACTGGAAGGCCTGGGCGGTGAGGAGCCCGCCGTTCGGCAGGGTCGTGGGGTGCTCCAGGAGGTGGGCGGCGATCCGGCGGGCGCGGTCGACGTCCTGCGGGTAGCGGGCGTAGTGGGCATCGGCCCTGCGCCGGACACGGGGGTAGGCGGCCCGGTAGACCTCGTCGGCGGTGGCGTGGAGCGAGGGCAGACCGCCGGTGATGAGGGCCGTGCGCAGGCCCTCGGGGGCGGTGGAGAGGTAGTGGGTGGCGCAGAAGCCGCCGAAGCTCTGGCCGAGGACGGTCCAGGGGGCGCCGCGAGTGAGGCGCTTCCGGATGAGTTCGCAGTCCTTGACGATCGAGTCGGCCCGGAAGTGGGCGAGGTGGTCGGCCTGCTGCCGCGGAGTGCCGCGCAGGGGCAGGGTCTGGCGGTTGACGGGGGTGGAGTGGCCGGTTCCGCGCTGGTCGAGCAGGAGGACGCGGTGGTCCTGCACGGCCCGGCCCAGCCATGCCTGCCGGCCGATGAAGCGACGGGCCCCGAAGCCGGGCCCGCCCTCCAGGTACACCAGCCACGGCAGGTCGTCGGCCGACCGGTCGCCGGCGACGACCTCACGGCCGTAGACCTCGATCTGTTCGCCGCCGGGGTCCGCGTGGTCGAGCGGAACGGCGAAGCGGCGGTCGGTGAGGACGAGGCCGGGCTGGCGGTAGCTGGTCAATGCGGCTCCTGTTCGATGCGCCCCCGCCCGCCCAGTGCATCACAGGGCATGGGACGGGGGCGCGTCGAGGTGGGTCGGGCCGTGCGTCGGGAGGTGGTGCGGAAGGCGGGGCGGGAAGAGGTCAGGAGGTGGGGAAGTCGTCGGCGGACCTGATCCGGTCGCGGATCCAGACGCCGGCCTCCTTGAGGGAGGAGGTGCCCGTCCAGGGACCGTTGCCGTCGCACGTGCCGGGCTTGAAGACCGCGCCCGAGCGGTGGTCGTCGGAGAAGTTCCAGTTGGTCCAGCTGATCTTCTTGGCGGCCATCAGGTCGATGTACCTCTGCGTCATGGTGAAGTCGTTGGCGCCCTCACCCGCGTAGTCCTGGGTGCCGAACTCGGTGACGAACACGGGGATCCGGTCGGCGGCCCGGGAGAGGGCGTTCAGGTACGCGTCGCGGTGGGACATCGCGTAGAAGTGGAAGGTGTACATGACGTTGGTGGCATTGACCGGGTTGTTGACGACCTCGGCCTCACTGCCGCCGTCCGAGACGCCCAGGGAGGACCAGGCGCGGGTGCCGAGCAGGATCGGCGCGTCGCCGTCGATGTTCCGGATGACCGGGATGATCTGCTCGTGGTAGCTCTTGATCCTCGACCAGGTCACGCCGTCACCGTTGGGCTCGTTGGCGACCTCGTAGAAGATGTTGCTCTTGTTCTTGTGCCGGGCGGCGATGTCGGTGAAGAACCTCTTGGCGCCTCCCAGGTTGGCGTGCGGGTCGCCCGGGTCGAGCATGTGCCAGTCGACGATCACGTACATGCCGCGCGCGGTGGCCTGGTCGATCAGCGTGTGGGCGAGGTTGGTGAACCTGACCGGGTCGGTCTCCCAGCCGTCCTCCTGGACGTAGGTGGAGACGCGCAGGACGTCTGCCTTCCAGTCCTTGGCGAGCGCGTCGAGCGACCCGTCGGTGAGGCACTGCGGGTACCACTGGGTGCCGTGGCTGGACATGCCGCGCAGCTGGACGGGCTTGCCGTACTGGTTGCAGAGCTTGACGCCGCAGACCGTGAGCCGGCCGTTGATCGCGACCGGGGTGTCGCCGACCGGGGGCGCCGTGGCGGTGTCGACCTTGATGTGGTCGACGTTGGGGCCGCCGTTGGCCGTGGTCGCGGTGGCGCGGACGGTGTTGGCGCCCGCCCTAAGGTTCACGGTGAGGGAGGTGGTGCCCCAGGCGGTCCAGGCGCCCGTGCCGGCGAAGGCCTTGCCGGCGGCGGCGAGTGTCCCGTTGACGGCGATGTCCATGGGCCGGTTGGTCGTGGTGCCGTTGGCGTAGCGCAGGGTCAGGGTCGCCTGGCCCGCCTGTGCGGCGTTGACGTTCCACTGGACGTAACCGCCGGCGGCGTTGTCGTAGTTGACGAATCCGGTGCCGGTGAAGCCCGCGTGGTTGGACTCGACCGCACCCCGCGAGACGGTGGCGGCCTCCGCCTCGTGGGTGACGGGGGCGGCGACCGCCGCGGGCGGTGCGGTGGCGAGGCCGAGGAGGAGTGCGGCCGCCGCGGTGCCGGCGGCACCCAGGGAGCGCAGTCGGAGCCGTGCCGATCGTGCCGATGTCATGGGGGTCTCCCGGAACGATGGATTGGAAGGAAAGTTTCCTAACGAATTGAAATAGCAGCGCCGGAGAGCGGCTCGCAAGGGTCATGACAAGAGACGGTGTTCAGCGGGCTGCCGCTCCCCGGACGGTCCCGGCCCCCGTGCGTGGCGCATCCGCGGCTCCTAGCGTGGATCCATGATCCGGTTCGAGCAGGTCAGCAAGGTGTACGCGGACGGCACCACCGCGGTCGACGGCCTCTCCTTCGACGTGTCCGAGGGCGAACTGGTCACGCTGGTCGGTCCCTCGGGCTGCGGCAAGACGACCACGATGATGATGGTCAACCGGCTCATCGAACCGACCTCGGGCCGGATCCTGGTCGACGGGGAGGACATCGCGAAGGTCGATCCGGTCAGGCTGCGCAGGACGATCGGTTACGTGATCCAGCAGGTCGGGCTCTTTCCGCACCGGACGATCCTCGACAACACCGCGACCGTGCCCGCGCTGCTCGGCTGGAAGAAGTCGAAGGCCCGGGCACGCGCCGCCGAACTCCTCGACCTGGTCGGCCTCGACCCCGGCACCTACGGCCCGCGCTACCCGGCGCAACTCTCCGGCGGCCAGCGCCAACGCGTCGGCGTCGCCCGCGCGCTCGCCGCCGACCCGCCCGTCCTGCTGATGGACGAACCTTTCGGGGCGGTGGACCCCGTCGTCCGCGAGCACCTCCAGAACGAGTTCCTGAGCCTCCAGGCGACCGTGCGCAAGACGGTCCTCCTGGTCACCCACGACATCGAGGAGGCGGTCCGCATGGGCGACCGGATCGCCGTCTACGGACAGGGCCGCATCGAGCAGTTCGACACCCCGGCGGCCGTGCTCGGCTCGCCCGCCACGCCCTACGTCGCCCAGTTCGTGGGCGCCGACCGGGGGCTGAAGCGGCTCTCGGTCACCACGATCGAACCGGACGACCTGGAACAGCCGTCCGTGGCCCGGCTGGACGAGCCGGCGCCGGACGCGGCGGCCCGGCTGCGGGGAGAGGAGGCCCGCTGGGCCGTCGTCCTGGGCGCCGACGGCGATCTGCACGGCTGGGTCGCCACCGACGTCCTCGCGCTCGCGGGCCGGGAGGGCACGGTCGGCGACCTGGCCCGCCGCATGGAGGCCTGGGTGCCGGTCGGCGCCCCGCTGAAGCAGGCGTTCGGCGAGATGCTGCAGCACGACGCGGGCTGGGTGGCCGTCCTCGACGGGACGCGGTTCCTCGGGGTCCTCACCCCGGCGAAGCTCCACGAGGCCCTGCGCCGCTCCGTGGACGCCGACGCGCGGGGCGTGGCCCGGGACGAGGTGGAGTTCGACTCGGTCGCCGACGCGTGAGGGGTACGGGGTGCGGGGTGCGGGGTGCGGGGTGCGGGGTGCGGGGTGCGGGGTGCGGGGTGCGGGGTGCGGGCGTCAGACCGGTTCGGCGGGGATGAGCCTCCTCTCCCTGAGATAGGTCCGCGCGACGTCCTCCGGAAGCCGGCGCCAGCTGTCCACCTGCTTGTTCATGTTCGCCAGATCGGCCGTGGTCAGAACGGTGTTGAGGCTCGCCAGGGTGGCGGTGACGCGCTCGCTGCCGGCCCGGGAGCGGTTGACGACGGGGACGATGTGGTCGGCGTTCTGGAGGTTCCTGTCGTCGGCGAGCAGGACCAGGCCGAACTCGTCGAGCGTGGCGTCGGTGGTCGTGGTCAGGACCATCTGGTCCTCACCGCTCTGCACGGCCTGTTTGGCCTGTGTGGTGCCCACGCCCTTCGGGTCGACGCCGGTGACGTCGATGCCGTAGGTCTCCCGCAGACCGGGCGCGCAGTACGGCCGCTGCACGCACTCGTCGCCCGCCGCGAGCCGTACCGGAAGTCTCGCCGCGCCGACGTCGCTCAGGGTCTTCAGGCTGTGCTCGGCGGCGTACGCGCGCGTGACGGCGAAGGCGTTCTGGTCGACGGCCCGGCCCGCGTCGAGGACCGTCAGTCCGCGTGGTCCGGCGAGCCCGCGCAGGGCGGTCATGGTGACGGTCAGATCGGGTGAGCCGACGGTCGGCGCGTCCGGCCCGTGGACCTTGGCGTTAAGCCAGTCCGCGAACGTGGCCGCGTACTCGGCCACGACGTCGATCTGGCCGCTCTCCAGAGCCGGTTCGTAGATCTCGCGGTTGGTGACGGAGATGATCTTCGTACCGTAGCCGGCCTCTTCGAGGAGCAGGGCGTACATCTGGGCCAGCAGATCGCTCTCGGTGAAGCCGGCCGAGCCGATGGTGAGATCGCGGCTGTCGCCGGGCGGGGCGGTGACCTCGCCCTGGTTCTCGAGCGAGGGACCGGTGGCACAGCCGGTGGGGGCGGAGAGGGTCAGCGCGACCGCCACCGCGGCCGCCGCGACGCGCCGCCCGATCATCCCCCGCTCCCCCGGCCCCAGGCCGGGGCCAGGCGCTGCGCGCCCTCGAAGACGCCCTCGACCAGCAGCGCCAGGAGCGCGACGAGGACCGCCCCCGCGACGACCTGCGGGGTGGAGGCGAGGTTGAAGCCTGCGGTGATGATCCGGCCGAGACCGCCTCCGCCCGCGAGCGCGGCGACGGTCGCGGTGGCCACGAGCTGCACGGCGGCGATCCGGACGCCGGTGAGGATCAGCGGGAGCGCCAGCGGCAGTTCCACCCCGAGGAGCATCTGCCGGCCCGTCATCCCCATCCCTCGCGCGGCCCGTACGACGTCGGCGTCGACGCCGCGCATGCCGACGTACGCGTTGGTGAGCAGCGGCGGGACCGCGAACAGGACGAGCGCGATGATCGTGGGCCACTCCCCGTACGAACCGATCGGGCTGAGCAGCAGCAGGACCAGGACGGCGAAGGTGGGCACGGCGCGACCGACGTTGGAGAGGTTCACCGCGAGGGCGCCGCCCCTGCCGAGGTGGCCGAGGACGAGTGCGACGGGGAGGGCGATCGCGCAGCTCAGCGCGAGGCAGACGACGGTCAGGAGGAGATGCTCGGCGAGGCGGTGCCAGACTCCGTTGTCGCCGGACCAGTTGGCGGCGCTGGTGAGCCAGTCCCAGCCGGCGGAGAGGGTGTTCACGCGGCCCGCCTTCCGGCCCAGGGCGTGAGCAGCCGCTGCGCGCCGAGCAGCACCAGGTCGGCGGAGACCGCGATGATCACGCAGAGGACGGAGGCGGTGAGGACCTGCGCCTTGAAGTAGGTGTTCATCCCGGAGTACATGAGGTTGCCCAGGCCGCCGTGGCCGACGATCGCGCCGATGGTGACGAGGGAGACGGCGGAGACGGTGGCGATGCGCAGCCCGGCCATCGAGGCGGGCAGCGCGAGCGGCAGCTCGACGGTGAGCAGCAGCCGGACCGGTCCGTAGCCCATGCCGCGCGCGGCCTGCCGGGTGTCCTCGGGGACGGCGCGCAGCCCGGCCAGGATGTTCCGTACGAGCAGGGTGAGCGAGTAGAGCACGAGCCCGGCGATGACGATCGAGGCGCTGAGTCCGTAGAGCGGCAGGAGCAGCGAGAACATCGCGAGGGACGGGATCGTGTACAGGATCGTGGTGACCCCGAGGACGGGGCCGGCGGCCCAGCGCCAGCGGCGGGCGGCGACGGCGAGCGGGACGGCGAGCAGCACGGCGAGGGCCACGGAGACGAAGGTCAGCTGCAGATGCTGGACGACGGCGTCACCGAGGATCTCGCTCCGGGAGGTCAGGTAGTCGCCGCAGATCCACTCGTTGCGCGCGAGGCAGTCGTCGGGGGGCGCGGTCATCCCCCCATTGCAGGTGCAGGCCCCGGGGGACGCACTCCGGGCGGTCCGTTCGAGCACCACCCCCGAGCGCCCGTACCGGGCGTGCTCGGGCGATCCCGACAACGCGGCATGGCGGCGCCTCCCATGCCCGAAGGGCTACGCGAGAGTCCGCGCCAGGCGTCGCGTGCCGGGCGGGGCCTTCGCCACTGCCCTAGCCGGGGTATCGCTCGTGGAGGTCGTCGGGCCAGGGTTCGTGCTCCTCGCGCAGGGCCTGTTCGCTGCGCTCCTTGAGCTCCTCGCCCTGCTCGCGCAGCCGCGCCGCCTCCTCGGGGTCGGCGCTCCGCCGCGCCCGCTGGAGGAGGTTCTCCGCCTTGTCGCGCTGGTACTGGGCGTGCGCGTGCGCCGCTTCGCCTTCCCTTCTGCTCTCCCGCCCCCCGCTCCCGGGGCCCCTGCCGTCGTGTCCGGACATGACGCACCTCCTCGGCCCGCGGCTTCCCGTACGACGGCGGGGGAAACGCGCCGGCCCGTACGACGACGGCCCGGCCCCCTCGCTCGGGGCCGGGCCGTCGTCGTACCGCTCGCTACTCCTGGATGACGGAGAGGACGTTGCCCGCCGGGTCCGTGAACCAGGCGATCGCGGTCGGTCCCCCGGGGCCCTTGACCACTCCCTTGGCGTCATGCTCGAACCCCGGATAGCGCGTGAGGGTCACGCCCCGCTTCGCCAGCTCGTCGACGGCCACCTCGATGTCGTCGACGGGGAAGTTCAGGATCGTGAAGGACGCGGGCGTGTGGTCGTCCTTGGGGTAGACGAAGACGTTCGCACCGCTCCCCAGCTTGATCGTCAGCATCCGCATGGGCCCGTCGCCGGACTCCTCCACCTGGAGGCCGAGGGTGTCGCCGTAGAACTGGCGCGCCTTGTCCATGTCGTCGACCGAGAAGCCGCTGAACGCCTTCGACTGTCCGAACATGCCGTTGTCTCCTTCGCGTGTGCCGTTCGGGATCTCCGAAGGCACACCCAGCGGAGCACCATCCGTGCGCCCGCCACGCGGGCTGACGGCCGGATGGTCGCCGCCCGTCACCCTCAGGGAGCGATCGGCAGCCGGCGCTTGTGTTCGGTCAGCTCGTAGCGGCGGGTGATCGAGGCGAAGGCGGCCTCCGCGACCGGCTTGCCCTCCAGGAAGTCGTCGATGTCGTCGTACGTGACGCCGAGCGCGTCCTCGTCGGGCTTGCCCGGGTCGAGGGTCTCCAGGTCGGCCGTCGGGGTCTTCCACACCAGCTCGGCGGGGGCGCCGAGGGCCTCGGCGCAGGCGCGCACGCGACGCTTGGTCAGGCCGGTCAGCGGGACGAGGTCTGCAGCGCCGTCGCCGTACTTGGTGAAGAAGCCGGAGACCGCCTCCGCCGCGTGGTCGGTGCCGACCACGAAGCCGTCGTGGGCGCCCGCGACGGCGTACTGCGCGATCATGCGCTGCCGGGCCTTGATGTTGCCCTGGACGAAGTCCTGGTGGTGGGCGTCCCGGAAGGTCACCCCGCCGGCCAGGCAGGCCTCCAGCGCGGCGTCGCTCGACGCCTTGACGTCCACGGTGAGGACCCGGTCGGCGGCGATGAAGCCCAGGGCGAGCTGGGCGTCCTTTTCGTCGGCCTGGACGCCGTAGGGCAGGCGCATGGCGTAGAAGGTGGCGTCGTGGCCCGCCGCGCGGGCCCGCTCAACGGCGAGCTGGCAGAGCCGGCCCGCGGTCGTGGAGTCCACGCCGCCGCTGATCCCGAGGACCAGGCCGCGCAGCCCGGTGGAGGTGAGGCGCTCGGCCAGGAAGGCGACCCGGCGTTCGATCTCGACGAGCGGGTCGAAGGTCGGGGACACCTCGAGTTCCCGGGCGATCTGCTGCTGCAGGGCGGTGGACGCCGCGTCGGTCACGGAGTGCTCCTCGGGGTGGTGCGACGGTACGGGGACGGGCGCGGGTCCGGTACGCCGGTGAGGCGCCGGATCCTCGCCACAGCCGACTCTATTCGGCCGCGCCCGGGCCACGATTCCCGGGCCCGGCTCCGCCGCCTCACCGCCGCCGGACACGTCCCGCTCCGTTCGACACAGATGCTGCCGCGACCCTTTACGCCCCTGTCATGCACGGGTAACTTTCGGCGACGCAAACGCTTGCAGAAAGTTTCCGACTGATCTTTCAGCATCCCCACCACGGCCTCCCCACCACGGCCTCCCCGTCGTGGCCCTGCTCCGGAGAAGAGACGCATGCGACGCTCCCCCGTTCCGCGCTTCGGTCGCGCCCCGGCCGCGGCCCTGGCCGCCGCCTGCCTGATCGGGCTGCTCTCCGCCACATCCCCGGCCGACCCGTCCGCCGCACCCTCGGTGCCCGTCGCGGCCGCGGAGAACACGGCGACGGTCTTCTACTACACGAAGACCAAGAACTGGTCGGCCCACAACCTCCACTACGCCCCCGACGGCGGCGCCTGGACCGCCGTCCCCGGCGTGGCGATGGAGGCGGCCTGTACGGACTGGGTGAAGAAGACCGTCGCCCTGGGCTCCGCCGAGGGGCTCCAGGCCACCTTCAACAACGGCGCGGGCACCTGGGACAACAACGGCGGACAGAACTACGACCTGGGCACCGGCACGATCACGGTCCGGGACGGCGTGGTCGCCCACTCCGACCCGTGCGCCGACGACCCGGGCGGACCCACCGACCCCGGCGACCAGGCCACCGTCTACTACTCCACCGCCGCGCTCGGCTGGACCACAGCCAACCTGCACTACGCCCCCGCCGGCGGCGCCTGGACAACCGTCCCCGGCATCGGCATGGAGGCGGCCTGCACCGGCTGGTGGAAGCGGACCGTCGACCTCGGTGCCGCCACCACCATGAGCGCCGTCTTCAACAACGGCAACGGTGTCTGGGACAACAACAACGGCGCGAACTACGCACTGTCCGCCGGCACGACGACCGTGGAGGACAGGGTGGTCACCGGCGGCGCCGCCGATCCGTGCGCCGCCGAGCCCCCCGACACCCGGGCGCCCAGCGTGCCGAGCGGTGTCACCGCGAACGCCGACGGCACGTCCGTCGTCCTGACGTGGGAACCCTCCACCGACGACAAGGGGGTGACGGGCTATCAGGTGACCCGTACCGGAGGCACGGGCGGCACGACGGTCACCGACGTCGGCTCCACCGTCCTCTCCGACACGGACCTGGCGGAGAACACCGCCTACACCTACACGGTCAGGGCCCTCGACGCCGCGGGCAACGCCTCCGCCGCCTCCGCGCCCGCCCAAGCGACCACCGGCACGGCGCCACCGGGTCCCGAACCGGGCCGCCCGCTCGGCACCGACCCCCGCAAGGACCCGATCTACTTCGTCCTGACCGCCCGCTTCAACGACGGCGACACGTCGAACGACCGGGGCGGCAGCCAGCACACCACGTCGGGGAACGCGGCGGGCGGCGATCCGATGTTCCGGGGTGACTTCAAGGGGCTGGTGAACAAGCTCGACTACATCAAGGGGCTCGGCTTCTCCGCCGTATGGATCACCCCCGTGGTACTCAACCGCTCCGACTACGACTACCACGGCTACCACGGGTACGACTTCTACCGGGTCGACGCCCGCCTGGAGTCGGCCGGAGCCTCGTACCAGGACCTGATCAACGCGGCCCACGCCAAGGGCATGAAGATCTACCAGGACGTCGTCTACAACCACTCCTCCCGCTGGGGCGCCAAGGGACTGTTCACCCCCAAGACGTACGGCGTCCGCGACAGCCAGTGGAGCTGGTACTACGACGAGCCGAACTCCTCCTTCGAGTACGACGGGCTGACCGTCGAACCGAAGTCCGGGAAGTCCTACTACAACGGCGACCTCTGGTCGACGGCCGAGCCGACCGGCAACACCTGCGTCAACTGGGGCACCCCGACCCGGTACACCTCCCCCGAGGGCTACCGGATCTACAACTGCCAGTGGCCGAACCCCACGACGGGCATGTTCCCGAAGTCGCTCTACCACGACTGCTGGATCGGCAACTGGGAGGGCGAGGACTCCCGTTCCTGCTGGCTGCACGACGACCTGGCCGACTTCGACACCGAGTCGGCACCCGTGCAGAACTACCTGATCGGCGCCTACGACAAGTACATCGACATGGGCGTGGACGGCTTCCGCGTCGACACCGCCGTCCACATCCCGCGCACCACCTGGAACCGGCGCTTCCTGCCCGCCATCCAGGAAAGGGTCACCCAGAGGTTCGGCGCGGAGGCGGCGAAGAACTTCTTCGTCTTCGGCGAGGTCGCCGCCTTCGTCAACGACAAGTGGAACCGCGGCTCGGTCAACCACTCCGCCCAGTTCTACACCTGGAAGGAGCGCGGGGAGTACGACGCCGACGACGCCCGGGCCGCCCTGGAGATGTACGAACACGAGCAGCAGCAGGGTCCGGCGAACCAGCCCACGTCGAACAACGCGTTCCTGAACGGCAACAGCTACCACGCGCCGGACCACAGCAGGTTCTCCGGGATGAACGTCTTCGACATGCGCATGCACATGAACTTCGGTGACGCGCACAACGCCTTCGTCAACGGCAAGGACTCCGACGACAGCTACAACGACGCCACCTACAACGTCGTGTACGTCGACAGCCACGACTACGGACCCAACAAGAGCAGCGAGCGCTACGCCGGCGGCACCGACGCCTGGGCGGAGAACATGTCGCTGATGTGGACCTTCCGCGGCATCCCGACGCTGTACTACGGATCCGAGATCGAGTTCCAGAAGGGCAAGAAGATCGACTGCGGGCCCACCTGCCCGCTGGCGACCACGGGCCGCGCCTACTTCGGCGACCATCTCGCCGGGGACGTGAAGGCCTCCGGCTTCTCCACCGTCGAGTCGGCGAGCGGAGCGGTCGCCCAGACCCTGGCCCAGCCGCTGGTCCAGCACGTCCAGCGGCTCAATCAGATCCGCCGGGCGATTCCTGCCCTGCAGATGGGTCAGTACGCCACCGAGGGCATCAGCGGCACGATGGCGTACAAGCGCCGCTACACCAGCGGCACGACCGACAGCTTCGCCCTGGTCACGGTCAGCGGTGGGGCCACCTTCACCGGAATCCCGAACGGCACCTACACGGACGCCGTCACCGGCGACCGGCGGGTCGTCGCCGACGGCACCCTGAGCGTCGTGGCACCGGGGAAGGGCAACCTGCGGGTGTACGTCCTGAACGGGCCCGGCCGGATCGGGACCGCGGGGCCGTACCTGAAGTAGGGAACCGCGCACGGAGCGCGCACGGAGCGCGCCGCCCGTTCCACGGGCGTGAACGGGGCGGGCGGCGTCGACGGTCGACGCCGCCGGCCCCGCTCCGTCCAGAACCGCGGGTCAGCCGTCGGCGCGCCGCAGCGGTCCGCGCAGGGTCCCCTCGGAGACCCGCAGCAGGCGCAGGACGACAGGTGTGGGCGCGTCGATGCGGTACCGGCCGCCCATCAGGGTCCACTGGTCGAGGACGCCGAGCAGACCCGAGTCGCAGAACGTCACGCGAGAGGCGTCGAGCACGAGGTCGGTCACCCCGGACTCGGCGGCGGAGACCAGTATCGCGCGCAGCGGTGCCGCGCCGAGATGGTCGACCTCGCCCGTCAGACGGACCAGCAGGCCCGTGGCGCCGAGGTTCCGGCACGAGTGGACCGCTATGCCCCCCGGCGCGGTGTCCGCGCCCTCGTCACACACGACGGGCCGGGGGATGCGGGTCAGTATCGGTGCGGTGCGCTGGGTACTCACCCCTCCATCAACACCGGTCGCCCCGTCCACGGGAAAACGGCGCGCCGCCCGGTCACCCCGGAGCGCGGCAGTGATCCACTTCCGGGGGACAGCCGGCGGAAGAATGCGGGGGTGACTCCTCAGCCGCCCGGGGCCGGGACGTCGGTGAGCAGGGCCGCGGCGATCCGGGCCGCGCGCCGATGCCAGGAGCCCGCGCTCCGGAGCATGCTGTGGCCGCCCTCGGGCATCCGGACGGCGACGGCGTCCGCACCGGCCCTTCGTGCCCGGCGGACGAACTCCCAGGACTCGGCCGCCGAGGTCACACGGTCCCGCTCGTCGTGCAGCAGGTAGAGGCGACGGCCGCCCAGATGGTCCACCGGCTCGCCGGGCGGACACCAGGGAGCGAGGGCGACCACACCCCGGACGTGGGGGTCTCCGGCCGCGCGGAGTGCCGCGCGGCCGCCCATGGAGTGCCCCATGAGGACCACGGGAACCTCGCCGACGAGCTTCCGGACGCGTGCGAGGGCCGCCGCGGCGTCCCTGGCCGCGTCGCAGCGGTCGCCGTTCCAGCCCCGGTGCCGGTAGCGCACCTCGGCCACGAGGACGTCGGCTCCGCGGGTCGCGCGCACGACCGCCGCGGCGAAGGGCCGCATGCGCAGGGCCGGAAGGTTGAGGGCGGGCGGCGGTTCCGGTCCGTCCGCCCGGCCGCCGTGCAGCAGCAGGACGGCCGCCTTCGGCTCGGCCGGGGACGAACGGAGCACCAGCGCGCCGTCGTCGTACGTCCCCGCCCTCCGGCGGTCGGCGGCGGCGCTCACCTCGCCGTCCGTCGCGGCGGGCGGGGGAGGAAGCCGCTGGTACGGGCGGCGTAGTCGGCGAAGCCGGGACGGTCCGCCATGTGCGCCTCCAACAGTCGTTTGCCGCTGCCCCAGATGAGCAGCGCGCTCATCACCACCGGCGAGACCAGGGTCAGCGCGGCAGTCTGCGAGGTCGCGCAGGCCAGGAGCCAGAGCCCCCACCAGACCAGGAAGTCGCCGAAGTAGTTGGGGTGGCGGGTCCAGCTCCACAGGCCCCGGTCCATGATCATTCCGCGGTGGGCGGGGTCCGCCTTGAAGCGGGCGAGCTGGTGGTCGCCGACCGTCTCGAAGGCCAGGCCCACCGCCCACAGAAGCAGTCCGAGCGCACCCGCCGCACCGAGCGGCTCCGCCAGGTACGCGGCGGCCTGGACGGGCAGGGAGACGAGCCAGACGAGCCCGCCCTGGAGCAGATAGATCTTGCGCAGCGCGTAGAGCCGGGGGTCGCCCGGGGCGCGGGCCAGCATCCGGGCGTACCGCGGATCCTCACCGTGGCCCCGGCCGCGCCGCGCGATGTGCAGGGCGAGGCGCAGCCCCCACACCAGGGTGGCGAGGGCGACCGCGAGGCGCCGGCCGTCGTCGCCGTGGCCCGCCGAGAGCAGCAGGGTGGCGAGGGCGACCGCGGCGAAGGCGACACCCCAGGCGATGTCGACGACCCGGTGGACTCCCCTGGCGGTGCCGACGACGAAGGCGGCCAGCATGACGGCGAGCGCGACACCGGCGGCGACACCGAGGTTCAGGGCGAACGCGTCGCCGTCGAAGCCGTTCACCGGAGCCCCCGCCGCAGGTCGTCGGAGACCAGCAGGATCTGACGCACGTCCAGGTAGCGGGAGCGGAATCCCGCTTCGGAGTAGGCGAGGTACAGCTCCCACATGCGGCGGAAGACACGGTCGAAGCCCAGGGCGGCCACCTCGTCGGCGCGTCGCACGAACGCCTCGCGCCACAGCCGGAGCGTCTCGGCGTAGTGGTCGCCGTAGCCGGTGTCCTCGGTGATCCGCAGGCCCACGGCCGCGCTCTCCGCCGCGATGGCCTCGCGCGAGGGGATGAGGCCGCCGGGGAAGATGTACTTGCTGATCCAGGTGTGGGTACGGGCGGTGCGCAGCATCCTGTCGTGCTCCATGGTGATGGCCTGCAGGGCGACCCGGCCGCCAGGGGCGAGGAGCCGGTCCAGGGTCGCGAAGTAGGCGGGCCAGTATTCGGCGCCGACGGCCTCGATCATCTCGACACTGACGACGGCGTCGAAGGAGCCCTTGACGTCCCGGTAGTCGCGGAGTTCGACGGTGACCCGGTCGGAGAACCCGGCGGCGGCGATCCGCGCGTGCGCCAGCTCCCCCTGCTCCTCGGAGAGGGTGACGGTCAGCACCCGGGCGCCGCGGCCCGCCGCGCGGAGGGCCAGTTCGCCCCAGCCGGTACCGATCTCCAGGAGCCGGGTGCCCGGTCCGACGCCGGCCAGGTCGAGCAGTCGGTCGATCTTGCGGTGCTGGGCGGCGGTGAAGGTCGCGGGTGAGGCGGGGAACGCGGCGAAGACGGCCGAGGAGTAGGACATGCTCGCGTCGAGGAAGAGGGCGAACAGCTCGTTGGAGAGGTCGTAATGCCGGTGGATGTTGTCCCGGGCGCCCTCGGGGGTGTTGCGCTGGTGGGCGGGCCTGCGCCGCACCCATGCGCCGCGCAGTCGGCGCAGCGGCGCCGGGACCAGGTCGTCGACGTGGGTGGCGAGGACGGACAGGACGCCGACCAGGTCGTCGCTGTCCCATTCGCCGGCCATGTAGGACTCGCCGAACCCGATCAGCCCGTCGGCGCCGATCCTGCGGTGGAAGGCCTCGGGGTCGTGCAGCGTGAGCGTGGGCGCGGCGCCGGGTGTGGCAGGGACGCCGGGGACGCCGGCGTCCGCGTGCCGTACGCGCAACGGGATGCGGGCGAAGGCGCGTTCGACGATCCGCCGGGCGACGGCCGTCCGCAGGGCCGAGACGCGGGGCGGCTCGACGACGTCGGGCCGGCTCGCGGGTGCGACGGTGCCGGGCGCGGCCTCGGGGAGAGGCTCGACGGCCCTCGCCTGCGCCCGGGAGTGCGGAGCGGTCACAGCATTCCTTCGTGCGTGGGGTGGACGGGACGGGGGTGGACGGGAAGCCCACGGAGGTAGAGGCGGATGCCGTGCAGGCGGATGCCGAGGGAGACCTTCGCGGTGGACCAGGGGTGGCGCAGGGCCACGGAGAGGACCGTGCGTGGACGCGCCGGCCGGTGCCGGCCGCGCACGCTCGCGGTGAAGGGTGGTCGGCCCGTGCCGTGGTGCAGTTGCACGGTCAGGTCGAGGACGTCCCCGGGCACGGGCAGCCTCATGCGGTAGGTGCCCTCGACGCCGTAGAAGGGCGAGACGTAGAAGTCCTTGGCTACGTCGGCGCGGCCGTGGGCGTCGGGGCGCATCAGGTAGCAGTGGCGCTCGCCGTAGGTGTTGTGGACCTCGGCGACGACGCAGACGAGGGTGTCGTCGCGGTCGTGGCACCAGTAGAGCGTCAACGGGTTGAAGACATGACCGAGGACCCGGGCCTGGGTCAGCATGAGGACGCGCCCGTCTGCGTCGTGCGCTCCGTTCGCTCGCAGGTACGTCCGCAGCGCGGCGCCCAGTGTCGGTGCCCGGCCGCCGAAGTGGTCCCGGGTGTCGAAGCGCGCGAGCGCGCGCAGACCACGCGGCATCCGGGGCAGGTCGTCGACGTCGACCAGCCAGAAGTAGGTGCGCGTCCGGAAGACGTGACGGACGGGGGCGAGGCGGGCGTGGGCCACGGTCGACTCGTAGAGCGCCGGCACGCGGGGCCGATCCGGCTCTCTGGGGCGGGTGTTCACCAGGTCACCCCCAGAGCCTTCGCGGCCGCGACCCCGGAGCGGCAGCCGTCCTCGTGGAAGCCCCAGCCGTGGTAGGCGCCGGCGAAGGCGGTGACCGGAGTGTTCAGGCCGGGCAGCTCCCGCTGGGCGGCGACGGACCGGGGGGTGTAGACGGGGTGCTCGTAGACCATGCGCGCCAGCACGGTGCCGGCGGCGACCCGGTCGCCGGCGTTGAGCGTGACGATGTGCGGGTCGGCCGTCTCCAGCCGCTGCAGCCGGTTCATGTCGTAGCTGACCTGGACCGCGTCGGGACGGGCGGTGCAGGAGGGCAGCCAGTAGTTCCACGAGGCGCGCGCGTGCGGCGCGCGCGGCAGCAGGGAGGTGTCACGGTGGAGCACGGTGGGGTTGCGGGAGTAGGTGAAGGCACCGAGGACCCGCCGCTCGGCGTCCGTGGGGTCGGCGAGCATCCGCAGTGCCTGGTCGGGGTGGACGGCGAGGACGACGGCGGCGTACGTCGCGGTGTCGCCGTCCTCGGTGGTCACGCGCGCGTGGTCCGCGGAGCGCCCGACCGCGCGGACCGGGGTCGAGGTCCGTACGGCGGTGAGGTGTTTGGCGGCCCGGGCGACGTATGTGGCCGACCCTCCTGTCACGGTGCGCCATCGGGGCGATCCGGTGACGGACAGCAGCCCGTGGTGGGCGAGGAAGCGGAAGAGGTACCGCGCGGGATAGAGCAGCGCGGTGCCGGGTGCGCACGACCAGACGGCGGAGACCAGCGGGACGACGAAGTGGCCGGTGAAGTGGGCGGAGAACCGGTGCGTCTCGAGGAACTCGCCGAGGGTCGGGGCGTCGTCCCCGGAGTCGAGCAGCCGACGGGCGGCCCGGTGGAAGCGCGGGACGTCGGCGAGCATGCGCAGGTGCCGGCCGCGCAGGACGTTGCCGCCGCCGAGGAGACCGGCGGGGCCGCGCGCTCCGGCGTACTCCAGGCCGCAGCCGTCGCACCGCACGGACATGCTCATCTCGGAGTCCTGGGTGCGGACGCCCAGTTCGCGGAAGAGCCGCAGGAGGTGGGGGTAGGTGCGCTCGTTGTGCACGATGAATCCGCTGTCCACGTGAACGGTCCCGCCGCCCCCGGTGGGCAGTTCGTGGGTGTGGGCGTGGCCGCCGAGGCGGTCGTCCGCCTCGTACAGCACCACGTCGTACGCGCGGCGGAGCACGTGGGCGGCGGTCAGCCCCGCCACTCCCCCGCCGACCACCGCGACCCTCTGCCGTTCCACGTCCCTCGACCCCTCCCTGCCGGACCGCGCGCCCCGTGCGTGCGGGTGTCTCAGGAGGTACTTCGGAGCTGAGTGGCTGCCGGATGGGGATCTGGTCCCATGGTCCGATATTCGGGTCGCACCGCATCCGTTCGGCGTCTCTCGGAGGAAGTCAGCGGTCCCGCGGCGGTCCCGCGGCGGTCCCGCGGCGGTCCCGCGGCGGTCCCGCGGCGGTCCTCGGCCCGGGGAGGACGGCGGGCGGACGGGTCAGGTGTGCCGTGATCCGCGCAGGGCGCGGTCGAGTCCGTCCTGCGCGAGCCCGGACAGAGCCCGCAGGAAGATCTCCTCGTAGGCGGTCGAGCCGATGGACGCGCGGGCGGTGTGCTCGTACTTGAGGCGCAGGGCGTGCAGTTCGGGCATGCCGCGCTGCGGGTGGCCGGTTGAGCGCCAGTACGCCTCGCCCGTGCCGGAGACGTCGGCGGCGAGTTCGCCGTCCCCGGACGCGGCGAGCGCGGCGGCGAGGACGTCCAGGCCGAGGGCGACCCCGAAGCCGTCGCCGAGCTTCCGCTTTCCCGCCAGCATCTCCCGGGCGTGGTCGGCCGCGGCCTCGGGTTCCCCTTCGAGGAGGCCTATGAGGGCGAGCTGGTAGGCGAGATAGGCGCGGGTCCAGTGCTCGCCGAGCTCCACGCAGGCCGTCCGGAGGGCGTGGGCCTCCGCGCGGGCCTCCTCGAACCGCCCGAGTCCGGTCAGTCCGAAGACCCGGACGAGGAGGCAGCGCAGTCGGGCGGCCGAGTCGGTCGGACGGCCGGGGGCGGCGTCGAGGACGTGTCCGACGAGGACGAGCGCGGCCATCGGCCGACCGGTCATGAGCGCGAGAAGTCCCGCGAGATAGGCGGCGTCCAGGGTGTCGGTCCCCACCCCGGCCGGCCTGGTGCGCGGGGCAGCGGCCCGGGAGTCGTACTCGGCGTGCCGGGCCTCGCGCGCGCAGCGTTCGCTGACGTCCTGGGCGGGGACGAAGTCGCCCTGCAGGGTCAGGACCACGCCCAGGGCCCAGAGGGCACGCGCCCGGTCGGCGCCCCTGGCCTCGCTGAGGACCAGTGCCTGTTCCAGGTAGTCGCGGGCCTCGCGCAGCCGGCCGCAGCACGACCAGTAGAAGCCGACGGCCCCGGCGAGAGCGAGTGCGGCGTCGGGGTCCGTGCGCAGCAGCCGGTCCAGCGCGGTGCACAGGTCGGTGTAGTGCTCGTCGACGGTGGTGTACCAGTGGAGCTGGTCGGGACCGAGCCATCCGGCGTCGGCCCGCCGGGCCAGGTCCAGGCAGTAGGCGGCGTGCCGGTCGGCGACCGCCTCCGTCTCGCCGAGCCTGGCGAGCCAGGCGGCGCCGTACTCCCGGATCGTGTCCAGGAGGCGGTGGCGGGCGCCCTCCTTGTGGACCACGGAGGCGCGGACGAGCGCGTCGAGGGCGGCGGGCAGCGTCTCCCGGGTCAGCGGTCCTCCGGTGCAGACGAGGAGGGCCGAGGCCAGGTCGAACGGGCCGCGGAAGACGGTCAGTCGCGCCCAGAGCAGCCGTTCGAGGGGGTCGCACAGCTCGTGGCTCCAGCCGATCGCGGCACGCAGGGTCTGGTGCCGCTGGGGCCACACGCGCTCGTGGTGGACGAGGAGTTCGAAGCGGGAGCCGAGTTGGTCGCGGACGGACTCGACGCCTTGGAGGCGGATCTGGGCCGCGGCGAGCTCCAGGGCGAGGGGGATCCCCTCCAGCCGGGAGCAGATCTCGGCGGCGGGCCCGGCCGCCCACTGGGCGGGGACGCGGGCGCCGCGCCTCGGGCCCGCGGCGGTCCGCTGCCGGAGCAGGTCCATGGCGTCGCGTCCCGCGGCGGCGAACGGTTCGAGGGTGAGCACCTTCTCCTCCGGCAGGCCGAGGGGGCGTCGGCTGGTGGCGAGGACGGTGAGTCCGGGAGCCGCGGCGAGCAGGTCGGTGAGGAGGCGGGCGCACGCGTCCGTGACGTGTTCGCAGGAGTCGAGGACCAGCAGCAGTCGCTTGTCGGCGAGCCATCGGCCGAGCACGGGGGCGGGCATGCCGGGGGTGTGGAAGGAGAGGTCGACGGCGTCGGCGACGGTCGCCACGAGCAGCCGGTCGCCCTCCAGCGGCGTGAGGTCGGCCCACCACGCGCCGTCGGGGAAGCCGTCGGCGAGGCGGGCCGCGGTGTGGAGGGCCAGCCGCGTCTTGCCGACGCCTCCGACCCCCGTGACCACGACCAGGCGGCGGTCCCTCAACTGCGCTGCCAGTCGGTCCAGTTCCCTGTCGCGCCCCACGAAACTGGTGTTCTCGTCCGGGAGATGTCCACGCACGGCAGCAGTGTCCCTCATGTCTCACCCGAACGGAGCCCCGACCGGAGTCATTCCACGGTGACGGCGTCCCGCCCGACCGAGCGGTGGTCCCCGGCCGGTCCCCAGGGCCGTCCTTCCCGAGCGGTGGTCCCCGGCCCGGCCCCAGGGCCGGAGGTCACCGCTGCCGATTTCCGCACCGATTATGCGTCGTTAACGGGTCGCGTCCGCCGTGACGCACCTGTCGGGACCCTCGCTCAGCGCGCGGCGCATCCGGTGCAGCCCGCGCCGGGCGTGGCTCTTCACGGTGCCGAGCGGCATTCCGGTGCGCTCGGCGATCTGCACCTGGGTGAGGTCCCCGTAGAAGGCCATCGCGAGCACCTCTCGCTGCACAGCGGGGAGTTTCGCCAGTTCGCGGGTGACGACCAGCCGGTCCAGGACCACCTCGGGGCCGGGGGTCGGCTCGCCCTCGCGCGGCAGCCGGACTCCGGCCGCGGTGACCAGGTCTCGGCGCCGGGTGCGCGCGGAGAGCGCGTCGGCGATCTTCCGCCGGGCGATGCCGACGAGCCAGCCGGGGAAGGGCCCGCGCTCCGGCCGGTAGCCGCCGCGGCCCTTCCAGGCGGCGAGGAAGACCTGCTGGCTCACGTCCTCGGCCTCCCGCGGGTCTCCCAGGGTGCGGGCTGCCAGGGTGCGCACGAGGCCGCTCCACCGGTTGTACGCGACGGTCAGGCACCGCTCCTCACCGCGTACGAACCCCTGGGCGACGTCCTTGTCGGAGAGGCCCTCGTCGGGGACGAGCGACGGGGAGACGACGGGCGGTGCGGTCATGACGGTCATGACGACTGCTCCTGACGGCCGGGACCGGAGGCGATCGGTCGGGGGGCGGAGCCCCGGGTGCGGGGCACCTCCAGATTCCGACCCGGCCGCTCCGCGATACCAATCGCATCGATTCTGCGTCGTATGGTGGATGCATGACCGAACCCACCCCGGGCCTCACCAGCGGCGCGGTGGCCCGCCGCCTGGGCGTCGCGCCCACGACACTGCGCTCCTGGGACCGGCGCTACGGCATCGGGCCGGCGTCCCGGGAGAGCGGACGGCACCGCCGGTGGACCCCCGGCGACATCGCCGTCCTGCAGGAGATGTGCCGTCTGACGGCGTCGGGGGTCCCGCCCGCGGAGGCGGCACGTGCCGCCCGCGCCGCGTCGGCTTCCCCGGTGGCGGTCGAGGACGTACCGCCGGCACCTCCGCTCCCGGAGAAGCGGCCGGCCCTCCCGGACGAGGTGCGGCAGGAGCGCCGGGGCCTTGGCCGGGCCGCGGTCCGCCTCGACTCCTCGGCCATGGACGAGATGCTGGAGTCCGTGATCGCGCGACGGGGTCTGGTCGCCGCCTGGGAGGACGTCATGGCGCCTGCCCTGCACGCCGTCGGCCGCCAGTGGGACACCTCGGAGGACCGGTACGTCGAGGTGGAGCACCTGCTGTCCTGGCACGTGTCGACCGCCCTGCGCCGGGTGGGCGCTCCGGGCCGTGCCAGGCACGCGGCCTCCGCTCCCCCGGTCCTGCTCGCCTGTGTGCCGAACGAACAGCACACGCTGCCGCTGGAGGCGCTCGCCGCCGGACTGGCCGAACTCGCCCTTCCTACCCGCATGTTCGGTGCCGCCGTGCCGCCCGAGGCTCTCGACCAGGCGGTGCGCAGGACCGGCCCCGCCGCGGTCGTGCTGTGGGCCCAGGCGCGGTCCACGGCGCACCATCCGCTGGCCCGACACGTGGCCGACACCTCCTGGGGCGTCAAGGGCGCACGGTCCCGGACGACCGTCCTCCTCGCGGGCCCCGGCTGGGCGGGGCAGACCCCCGGACCGGGGATGCTGCGTCCCGGTGGGCTCCGGGAGGCCCTGGCCCTGCTGCGCGGGCTCTGCGAGGCGGCGCGGGGCGGCGAACCACCCGCCTCCCCCGCGTCGCGGTCCTGAGCCTCCGGCTCAGCCCTGGCCCCGGGCGCGCCGGAACCGGGCCAGCCCGTCGGGGAGTTCGACCACGGGGTCCGGATAGTCGTATCGGGCCCGTTCGAGTCCGGGCAGCTTCCACGGCTCGTGGACCGCGGGGCCTTCGAGTCCGGCGAGTTCCGGCACCCACCGCCGCACGTACGCGCCCTGGGGGTCGTACCGCTTGCCCTGGGTCACCGGGTTGAGCACGCGGTTGGGGCGGGTGTCGGTGCCCGTTCCGGCCATCCACTGCCAGTTGAGCTGGTTGTTGGCCACATCGCCGTCGACCAGCAGGTCGAGGAAGTGGCGCGCTCCGGCACGCCAGTCGATGTACAGCGTCTTGGTGAGGAAGGACGCGGTGAGCAGCCGCCCCCGGTTGTGCATCCAGCCCTCGTGGGCGAGCTGGCGCATGGCCGCGTCCACGACGGGGTAGCCGGTGCGGCCCTCCCGCCATGCCCGGAGGTCGGCCTCCGCCTGCTTCCCGCGCCGCCACAGGTCGGACCGGGAGCGGTAGTCGTCCTCGGCGGCCTCGGGGCGCGCCGCCAGGACCTGGTGATGGAAGTCGCGCCAGCAGAGCTGCCGTACGAACGCCTCCGCGCCCGCCCCGCCCCGGGACCGGGCCCGGTGGACGGCCTCGGCCGCCGAGACGGCGCCGAAGTGGAGGTACGGCGACAGTCGGGACGTGGCGTCGCCGGCGAGGTCGTCGTGGCGCTCCTCGTACGCGTCGGCGCGCCGGCCCAGCCAGGCGGTGAGCCGCTTGCGGCCTTCCGTCTCACCGCCGGCGGCCAGACCTTCGGAGACGGACTGCACGTCGCCGCGGGCCGGAAGGTCCTCGGAGCGGATCCCCCGGGGCACCCGGACCTGGTGCGGCGCCGCGAGCGGCTCACGCAACCGCTCGCGCGACCAGCGCTTGAAGTAGGGGGTGAAGACGGCGTAGTGGTCCGATCCGTCCGGGGTGACGGCCCCTGCGGGCAGCGCCGTGACGACTCCGTCGTGGACGTACAGACGCCGCCCGTCCGCCTCCAGGGCGCGACGGAGCCGGTCCTCGCGCCGCCTGGCGAAGGCGCTGACACCGGCCGCCATGTGCACCTCGTCGGCGTCGGCCTCGCGCACGACGGCGCGCACCTCGTCGACCGGGTCGCCGGAACGCACCACGAGCCGGCCGCCGCGCTCGCGCAGTGCGGTGTCGAGATCGCCGAGGCAGTCCGCGAGGAAGGCGAGCCGGTTCGGGGCCGCGAAGCCCGCTGCGTCGACGGCCGGGTCCCGGACGAAGAGGGGCACGGTCTCGTTCCCCGGGCCCAGCGCGGCCCGCAGCGGCGGATGGTCGTGGACGCGAAGGTCCGAGGTGAACAGGACGACCGAGACGTTCATGGCACCGCTCCTGGCTTCGTCACCGGACAGCCGCCCGACGGGCGCCCGCGGTGGTCACTGCGCTGACCTTGCGGGCCCATTCGTCCGACGGGGCCGCGCCGGATGCGACGGCCCGGCTGCCGGTCACCGGTCGCCGTCCGTCTCCGGGGCGGGCGCGGGGCCGCCCAGCGGTGCGGGGCGGTGAGGGTCCGCCGGGGACGGCCCGGTCTCGGTCGCCCGGGCCTTCTCGGCGATGTTGCGGGCCATGCCGCCGAAGACCACGGAGTGGAAGGGCGACACGCTCCACCAGTAGATGTGTCCGGCCAGGCCTCGTGGATGGAAGAGCGCCCGTTGGCGGTACCGGGTCGCCCCGTTCGGGTCCTGCTCGGCGCACATCTCCAGCCAGGCGAGTCCCGGGAGCCGCATCTCGGCGCGCAGCCTCAGCAGCCGGCCGCGCTCGATCTCCTCGACCCGCCAGAAGTCCAGCGAGTCGCCGACCCTGAGCCGGGTGGCGTCGCGCCTGCCCCGGCGCAGTCCGACACCGCCGACGAGCCGGTCGACCCAGCCTCGTACGGCCCAGGCGAGGGGGAAGGAGTACCAGCCGTTCTCCCCTCCGATTCCCTCGACCACCCGCCACAGCGCCTGCGGTGACGCGTCGACCGTCAGCTCGCGCTCGTCCGTGTAGAGGCTGCCGCCCGCCCAGTCGGGGTCGGTCGGGAGCGGGTCGCTCGGGGCTCCGGGCACGGCGGCGGAGGACCAGCGCGTGGTGACCTGGGCGTCGCGTACCCGCTGGAGCGCGAGGGAGAGCGCGCTGCCGAAGGGGAGGGGGCTTCCCGGCGGGTCCGGCACCCAGTCGGCGATGTCGTGCTCGTCGCAGACGACTTCGTACTTCAGCGACTCCGCGAGGGGGCGGGCGATGGACCGGGGCACCGGTGTGACCAGGCCGATCCACAGGCTGGACAGACGCGGTGTCAGGACCGGGACGGGAAAGATGAGCCGTCGTGGCAGTCCGGCGACGGCCGCGTAGCTGCGCATCATCCCGAGGTAGGTGAGGACGTCGGGGCCTCCGATGTCGAAGGCCCGGTTGACCTCCTCGGGCATGCGCGCGCTGCCGACGAGATAGCGCAGCACGTCCCGGACGCCGATGGGCTGGATCCGGGTGCGCACCCAGCTCGGGGTGACCATCACCGGGAGGCGCTCGGTGAGGTACCGGAGCATCTCGAAGGAGGCCGAGCCGGAACCGATGATGACGGCGGCGCGCAGCACGGTGGTCGGGACCCCCGATCGCAGGAGGATGCGTCCGACCTCGGCGCGCGAGCGCAGGTGCGGCGAGAGGTCGCGGTCGGGGACGCCGCGCGGAGCGAGCCCGCCGAGGTAGACGATGCGCCGGACTCCGGCGGCGCGGGACTGCTCGGCGAAGGTCGTGGCGGCCACGCGGTCGGTGTTCTCGAAGTCGGAGCCGCCGCCCAGGGCGTGCACCAGGTAGTAGGCGACGTCGACGTCCTGGAGGGCGGACGCGAGGCTCTCGGCGTCGGTGACGTCGCCGCGTACGGTCTCCACCTCGTCGGCCCAGGGGTGGTCCCGCAGTTTCGCGGGGGTTCGGGCCAGGCAGCGGACCCGGTACCCGGCCGCCAGGAGTTCGGGGACGAGGCGGCCGCCGATGTAGCCGCTGGCGCCGGTCACGAGGCAGAGCGGCCCCGGGGTGGGCTGCTCATGCCCTGGTGCGTCCGTCATCGAGGTGCTCCGTTCCGCCGGTCGGGTGAGGTGAGGCGGGTGCCGCGCTCCCCCGCCGGCCGGGGGTTCTTCGTCCGACTCTTCCCCGGGTACGGCAGCTGTGGATGCGCGGACCGGTTTCTATAGGCTGATCGTGTGGCCAGCACAGAGGAATCCGAGACCGGGGACACCGCGCCCGAGCGCGCACCGGGCGATCTGCAGAGTTTCGCCGTCGAGCTGCGGCGGACGAACGGGGAGATCAACCGGCTGGTCCACGGTTTCGCACTCGCGCAGGGTCTGCATCCCACGGACGTGCAGGCGCTCTCGGTGGTCCTGGACAGCAGTGAGCCTCTGACGCCGGGCCGGCTGCGGGAGCATCTGGGGCTGACCTCGGGGGCTGTCACCGCCTGTCTCGACCGGCTCGAAAGGGCCGGGCACATCCGCCGTTCCCGTGAGAGCGCCGACCGCAGGGTCGTCCACGTGCACTACGTGGAGGGGGCGAAGGCCGCCGCGCGCAGCTACTTCATGCCGCTGGCGCAGGCGACGGAGCGGGCCCGGCTCCGGTTCGACGAGGGCGAGCTGGCCGTGGCGCTGCGGTTCCTGAGCGCGCTGAACGAGGAACTCGGCCGACTTCGCGTACCCCGCCGCTGAACCGGGTTCCGCCGCGCGGACCGGTTCACCCCGCGCGCTGCGGCGTCCCCCAGGTGCATCCGGGCGCGCTCGCTCGCCGGAAAGGGCGTCGGAGCGGGCCGCGTTTCCACCTGCGGCTGCCCCGTGACGACGCGTTCGTTGCCCCGTGACGTCGCGTTCCGGATCCACCATGATTGAATCTCTCTCAATCATTGAGATTCTTTACCTTCGAGATACCTTGTGTCCCCGAGAGACCTCGTCCCTGGAGTCCGCATGTCCAGCCCCACACGATGGGCAGGCCGTCTGCTGCCCCTCGTCCTGCTCGTCGTCTGGCTCGCCGTCGGAGGCGGGCTCGGCCCGTACGCGGGAAAGCTCGGTGAGGTGGCCACCAACGACCAGGCCGCCTTCCTCCCACGCAGCGCCGAGTCGACCCGTGTGATCGAAGCACAGCGAGCCTTCCGCCAGCAGGAGACACTCCCCGCGCTCGTCGTCTGGACGGCGCCCGGCGGTGGCACCATCGGCGCGGAGCAGCGGTCCGCCGCCACCCGCGCGCTGGCCACGCTCACCGGAGAGCCCGGTGTCGTCGGTACGCCGTCCCCGGCCCTGCCCTCCGAGGACGGGGAGGCACTGCGCGGAGTCGTCCAGCTCCGCCCGGACCTGGGCGAGGAGTTGGCGCCCACACTGCAGTCGATCGACCGGGCGGCGTCCTCGGTGCCCGGGACGACCGTCTGGCTCGCCGGCCCCGCCGCCACCCAGGCCGACCTGTCGGACGCCTTCGCCGGCATCGACGGACTGCTGCTCGCCGTCGCCCTGGTCACGGTGCTGCTCATCCTGCTGCTCGTGTACCGCAGCGTGCTCCTGCCCCTGGTCATCATCCTGGGCGCGGTGTTCTCGCTCGCTCTGGCGTGCGCCGTCGTGTACGTCCTGGCCGACCACGACGTCGTCCGCGTGGACGGTCAGGTACAGGGCATTCTGTCGATCCTGGTCATCGGCGCCGCCACCGACTACGCGCTGCTCCTCGCCGCCCGGTACCGGGAGGAGCTCGCCCGCCGCGACGGCGACCGGTTCCCCGCCATGCGCGCCGCGCTGCGGCGGTCCGCCGGACCGATCACGGCCAGCGCGGCCACCGTGGCGCTGGGCCTGCTCGCCCTGCTCTTCAGCGATCTGACGAACAACCGGGCACTGGGGCCGGTCGGAGCCATCGGCATCGTCTGCGCCGTGCTGAGCGCCCTGACCTTCCTGCCGGCCGTCCTCGTCCTGCTCGGCCGCGCCGCGTACTGGCCCGCACGGCCACGTCCGTCGGACTCCGAGAGCGGCGGCCACGGCATCTGGCGGCGGGTGGCCGCGCTCGTGGACCGCGCGCCGCGCAGGGTCTGGGCGGCGACTCTCGCCGGGCTCCTCGCCTGCGCCGCCTTCGCGCCCACCCTGCAGTCCCAGGGGGTCCCGCTCGACGAGATCTTCGTGAACGACGCCCCCTCCGTCGCCGCGCAGGAGACACTCGGCCGTCACTTCCCCGGCGGCGCGGGCAATCCGGCGGTCGTGATCGCCGACGCGCCCGCCCTGGACGGCGTCACCGCGGCCGCCGAGAGCGTGGACGGCGTGGACTCGGTCACCGCGGTCACCGCCTCCGGGCGGCCGGGGGCCGGTGCACCGCTCGTCGTCGACGGCAGGGTCAGGATCGACGTCACCCTGACCGACGCCGCGGACAGCGAAGCCGCCAAGGACGCCGTCGCCCGGCTCCGTACGGCCGTGCACGCGGTGCCGGAGGCGGACGCCCTCGTCGGCGGCTACACCGCTCAGCGGTACGACACCCAGCAGACCGCCGAGCGCGACCGGATGCTCATCGTGCCCGTGGTGCTCGCGATCATCCTCGTCATCCTCGTCGGCCTGCTCCGCTCCCTGTTGATGCCGCTGCTCCTCGTCGCCACGGTGGCGCTGAACTTCGTCGCCACGCTCGGCGTCTCGGCGCTGGTGTTCCAGCACGTGTTCGGCTTCACCGGCACCGACTCCTCGGTCCCGCTCTACGGGTTCGTGTTCCTGGTCGCCCTCGGCGTGGACTACAACATCTTCCTGATGTCCCGGGTCAGGGAGGAGTCGCTGCGGCACGGGGTCCGTGAGGGCGTCCTGCGCGGGCTGACCGCGACCGGCGGTGTCATCACCTCGGCCGGTGTCGTCCTGGCCGCCACCTTCGCCGCGCTGGGCGTCATTCCGCTGGCGTTCCTGGTGCAGATCGCCTTCATCGTCGCCTTCGGCGTCCTCCTGGACACCCTCGTCGTCCGCTCCCTGCTGGTGCCGGCCCTCGTGCGGGACCTCGGCCCCGTCGCCTGGTGGCCCGGCGCGCTCAGCCGCCGCCCGAGCTCCGCCACCCGCGTGTGAGGACCGTGGCCGCCACCCGGCTCGGGGCAGGGTGGCGCCGGTACGGCGGGAGTACGGCACGGACTACTTCGGCATCAGCACCGTGTCGACGATGTAGACCGTGGCGTTGGCGGTGGGCACGTTGCCGCACACGACCTTCGAGGAGTCGTTGACCGTGTAGCTCTCCCCCGAACCCGAGGTGGTGAGCTTGCTCTTCTGGAGGGTCTCGAACGAGCCGTTCTCCAGCTGCTGCGGCGTCAGCTTCTGGCCGACGACGTGGTACGTGAGGATCGAGGTCAGGGTCTCCTTGTCGGCGAGGACCTTGTCCAGGTCGGCCTTCGGGATCTTGGCGAAGGCGTCGTTCGTCGGCGCGAAGACCGTGATGTTCTCCGCGTTGTTCAGGGTGTCCACAAGGCCGGCCTGCTTGACGGCGGCGACCAGCGTGGACAGCTCCGGGTTGTTCGAGGCGGCCGTGGCCACCGGGTCCTCGGCCATCCCTTCGAAGGACCCGGCGCCCTCCTTCGGCACCGAGGCACAGGCGGGGCCGAAGGGCTTGTCGACCGTGGTGCCGTCGGCGGCCGGCTGCGAGGTGGCGGCGTCCGGCGCCGCAGCGGCCTCGCTGCCCGACTGGCCGTCCGCACAGGCGGCGAGGCCCAGCGGCAGCAGCACGGCGGCGGTGACGGCAACGGCGGCGCGGCGGTAGCTCTGGCTGTTCATGATCACTCCTGAGTCGTCGGGCCCACCGATCGGTGGCCCACGCCGGTTATTCGTCACCCGGCCGCCTCCGGATGGCTCCTTCACCCGAATGAGTCATGAGGGCCGGCTGTCGCCCTCGGTGGCACGGGGCCGCGCCCGAACGAGTCCGGGAAGGCGACCCGTCCGGCGGGCAGGCGGCTTTCGGATCCTCCTCGTACCCCGAGTGCTTCTGGAGCTTCCCGGTGAGAGAGAACGTACGGATCGGCAGGGCCCCGTCCCCGGCCCCGGATCTGCCCGAGGTGATGGCGCGAGTGGCACGCGGGGACCAGCAGGCGTTCACGGCGCTCTTCGAGACGGTCTCCGGGCCGGTGCTCGGCCTCGTCCGCACCGTGCTGCGGGACCCCGCGCAGTCGGAGGAGGTCGCGCAGGAGGTGCTCGTCGAGGTCTGGCGGACCGCGGCCCGCTACCAGCCCTCGCGGGGTTCGGTCATGACCTGGGTCCTGACGCTCGCGCACCGCAGGGCCGTCGACCGGGTGCGCTCCGAGCAGGCGGCGAGCGACCGGGAGGCACGGGTGGCCCTCCTGGAACACACACCGGCGTACGACGAGGTGGTGGAGCAGGTCGAGGTCCGGCTGGAGCGTGAACAGCTCCGGCGCTGTATGCGCGGTCTGACGGAACTCCAGCACCAGTCGGTGACACTGGCGTACTACCGCGGCCTCACCTACCGGGAGGTCGCGGAACTTCTGGCACTGCCGCTGGGAACCGTCAAGACACGGCTGCGCGACGGTCTCATCCGGCTCCGGGACTGCCTGGGGGTGGGCGCGTGAGCGCGACGGATCCGCACACCCTGACCGGCGCGTACGCGCTCGACGCGCTGGACGCCGGGGACCGCGAGGCGGTGGAGCGGCATCTGACGGGGTGTCCGCCGTGTGCCGAGGAGGTACGGGAGTTCTCCGAGACCGTGACCAGGCTCGGTCTCGCCGTCGCGGTGGCGCCGACCGCGTCCCTGCGGACGGGAGTGATGGGCCGGATCGCGACCGTACGCCAGGAGCGGCCGACGACGCCGACGAGGCGCTCCCCGCCGGGGCGTCGCGGGCCGCGCCGGCTGTCCCACTGGGCGCTCGCGGTCTGCCTCGCGGGGGCCGTCGGGCTCGGCGGTGCCGCGGTCTGGCAGTACGGGCAGGCGGAGGAGGCGCGGCAGGAGGCCCGGCAGGCGCGCGGGGCGAACGACGCGGTGGCGGCGGTCCTGGCCGCCGCGGACGCCCGGATCTCCACCACCCGTGTCGAGGGGGGCGCCGTGGGTACGGTCGTCGTCTCCCGCTCACTCGACCGGGCGGTGTTCGCTGCGTCCGGCATGGCGGCGCCGCCGAGCGGAAGGGTCTACCAGCTCTGGTACGACGACGAGGGCACCATGCGCTCCGCCGGGCTGATGGACCCGCGTGCGACCGCCGAGGCGACCCTGCTCGACGGCCCCGTGAGCGGGGCGTCCGGCATGGGCGTCACCGTGGAACCCGTCGGCGGCTCTGCCCGCCCGACCTCGGCCCCGGTGGTCGTGCTCGCCTTCCCACGCGGCTGACGCGCCGGGCCCTCCGCGGGCGTGCGTCGCGCCGCGCGGGGTCGGCCGGTCGTCACCTGGTCTCGTCGGCGGGGCCGACGTGTTCGCCCGGGGTCGCGAGTTCCTCCACCGCGCCCGCGCCGACGACCGCGCCGGTCGACTTCTTCGCACGGCGCAGCCGGCGCTCCAGCCAGCCGGCGAAGCTGGTGAGCGCGAAGTTCAGGATCACGAAGATGACGGCGACGACGGTGAAGCTGGCGATGGTGTTGGCACCGTAGTTGGCGCTCATCGGGCGAACGGACGCGAGCAGTTCGGAGAAGCCGAGCATCGCTCCGCCGAGCGCCGTGTCCTTGACGATGACGACGAGCTGGCTGACGAGCGCCGGGAGCATCGCGGTGACCGACTGGGGCAGCAGGACGTTCGTCATGGTCTGGCCCTTGCGCATGCCGATGGCCTTGGCGGCGTCGGTCTGACCGCTGGGCAGGGAGAGGATGCCGGCCCGGACCACTTCGGCGAGGACCGAGGCGTTGTAGAGGACGAGCCCGGTGACGACCGCGTAGAGCGGGCGGTTCTCCGGGCTGATGTCGGTGAACTCGGAGTAGGCCGCGTTGGCGAAGAGCATCAGGATGAGGACCGGGATGGCGCGGAAGAACTCCACGATCGTCCCGGCGGTGGCACGTATCCAGCGGTGGTCGGAGAGCCGGCCGACGCCAAGAAGAGCCCCGACGGGCAAGGCGATGACCACGGAGAGCGCGGCGGCGACGAGGGTGTTCTTCAGCGCGGGCAGGAGGAACGTGGTCCACGTACGGGAGTCGGTGAAGAACGGGGACCACTTGGCCCATTCGAGCTGCCCCTGGTCGGCGAGTGTCGCCACCACCCACCAGATCAGCGCGCCGAGACCGAGCAGGAACAGCACGGTGTAGAGGACGTTGCGCCGCTTGGCACGCGGTCCCGGGACGTCGTAGAGGACGGTGGGCCTGGCCTTCATCGCTTCACCGCCACCTTCTTGCTCACCCAGCCGAGCAGCAGCCCCATGGGCAGCGTGAGGCAGATGAAGCCGGCCGCGAAGATCACCGAGATGAGGATGAGCTGGGCCTCGTTCTCGATCATCTCCCGCATGAGCAGCGCCGCTTCGGCGACGCCGATGGCAGCGGCCACGGTGGTGTTCTTGGTGAGGGCGATCAGCACGTTCGCCAGGGGGCCGACCACCGAGCGGAAGGCCTGCGGCAGCACGATCAGGCGCAGCACCTGGGGGAAGCTGAGCCCGATCGCGCGGGCCGCCTCGACCTGCCCGAGGGGCACGGTGTTGATGCCGGAGCGCACCGCCTCGCAGACGAAGGCGGAGGTGTACGCGGTCAGTCCGAGGACGGCGAGCCGGAAGTTGATGGTGGTGAAGTCCTCCGCACCCATGTTGACGCCGAGCGTCTGGAACAGTCCCAGCGAGGTGAAGACGATGATGACCGTCAGGGGGATGTTGCGGACGATGTTGACGTAGGCGGTGCCGAAGCCCCGCATCAGGGGGACGGGACTGACGCGCATGGCGGCCAGCAGCGTCCCCCAGATCAGGGAGCCGATCGCGGAGTAGACGGTGAGCTGCACCGTCACCCAGAAGGCTCCCAGCAGGTCGTACCCTTCGAGGAAATCGAACACGTCGGCCTGCCGCTCACTTGACGACGACGCCGACCTCCGGCGCGGGCTCGTTCTGGTACTCCGCCGGTCCGAAGTTCTTCTTCACGGCCTCGTCCCATGCTCCGTCGGCGACCATCTTCTCGAGGGCGTCGTTGATCTGCTGCTTGAGTTCGCTGCCCTCCTGGACGCCGATGCCGTAGTTCTCGTTGCTCATCTCGAAGCCGCCGAGCTTGAACTTGCCCTCGAACTCAGGCTGCGAGGCGTAGCCGGCGAGAATCGCGTCATCGGTGGTGACCGCGTCGATCACGCCGTTCTCCAGGCCGGTGAGGCACTCCGAGTAGCCGCCGTACTCCTGGAGCTGCGCGTCGGGGGCGATCTCATCCTTGACGTTCTGCGCGGACGTGGAACCGGTGACCGAGCAGAGCTTCTTGTTGTTCAGGTCCTCGGGCTTGGTGATGGAGTTGTCGTCCGCGCGGATCAGCACGTCCTGGTGGGCCAGGAGGTACGGACCGGCGAAGTCGACCTTCTCCTCCCGCTCGTCGTTGATCGAGTACGAGGCCGCGATGAAGTCGACGTCGCCGCGCTCCAGCATCGTCTCGCGGTCGGCGCTCTTGGCCTCCTTCCACTCGATGTCGCCGGGATCGCGGCCGAGCTGCTGGGCCACGTAGGTCGCCACGTCGACGTCGAAGCCGGTGTACGTGCCGTCCGGTGTCTTCAGTCCTACGCCGGGCTGGTCGAACTTGATGCCGACAGTGATCGTGTCGCCGTCGGCGCTCGATCCGTTTCCGCCGTCGTCGCCGCAGGCGGCCAGCGAGAAGGAGAGAGCGAGCGCGGCGGCCGCGGCCACCCCGGCCTTGGTGAGCTTGCGCGGATTCATGTGATCACCCCTGGGGGAAGCTGTGGCGGCGGCCGCGTGTCAGTGGTGCAGGATCTTCGAGAGGAAGTCCTTGGCGCGGTCGCTGCTCGGGTTGCTGAAGAACTGGTCGGGTGTGGTCTCCTCCACGATCCTGCCGTCCGCCATGAACACCACGCGGTTGGCGGCGGAGCGCGCGAAGCCCATCTCGTGCGTGACGACGACCATGGTCATCCCGTCACGCGCCAGCTGCTGCATGACCTCCAGTACCTCGTTGATCATCTCGGGGTCGAGCGCGGAGGTCGGCTCGTCGAAGAGCATGACCTTCGGCTCCATGGCCAGCGCCCGAGCGATCGCGACGCGCTGCTGCTGGCCACCGGAGAGCTGGGCGGGGTACTTGTCGGCCTGGGAGGCCACCCCGACGCGTTCGAGCAGTTCGCGGGCCCGCCTGTCGGCCGCCTTCTTGTCCTTCTTGCGGACCTTGACCTGGCCGAGGGTGACGTTCTCGAGCACGGTCTTGTGCGCGAAGAGGTTGAACGACTGGAACACCATGCCGACGTCGGCGCGGAGCGCGGCGAGCTCACGGCCCTCGGCGGGCAGCGGCTTGCCGTCGATCACGATCTCGCCGGAGTCGATGGTCTCCAGGCGGTTGATGGCCCGGCAGAGGGTCGACTTCCCGCCGCCGGAGGGGCCGATGACCACGACGACCTCGCCACGGCCGACGGTCAGGTCGATGGACTGGAGCACATGGAGCTCGCCGAAGTGTTTGTCGACGTTCTTCAGCACGACGAGCGCGTCGGGCATGGCAGCCTCCTGGTTCGCCGCCCCCACCCTCCTCACGTTCATGCTCCGCCCTCGGCCGATGTACCGCACGCCGGACGTCCGCCGAGTGGCTGAGCCGGTCTCATCATGCAAACGATTGTCATGTCGGTGCGGTCAGTCGGCCGGGGCAGTCCCGGGCGGGGCCTCCTCCGCGAGGACACGCTGGGCCACGGCGAAGGCCGCGTTGGCCGCCGGAACACCGCAGTACACCGCGGTCTGGAGCAGGACGGCCCCGATCTCCTCGGGCGTGAGGCCGTTACCCCGGGCCGCGCGGACGTGCATCGCCAGCTCGTCGAGGTGGCCGCGGGCCACCAGCGCCGTCAGGGTCACCAGGCTCCGCTCACGCCGCGAGAGCGTGGGGTCGGTCCAGATCTCGCCCCAGGCGTAGCGCGCGATGAAGTCCTGGAACGGCGCCGTGAACGCCGTCTGGCCCGCCTGCGCGCGGTCCACGTGCGCGTCACCGAGCACCTGGCGGCGGACCTCCATGCCCCGCTTCGCGCCACCGTCCGTGAAGTGGCCGCGCAGCGCGGCGAGGACGGCCTCGGGCCGCTCGGCCGGGGCCAGATGCGAGGCCCCCGGGATCTCGGTGAGCGTCGCGCCGGGGACCGCGTCCGCGATCTCCCGCAGATGCGCCGGCGGGGTCGCCGGGTCCTCCCGTCCGGCGACGAGGAGCGTGGGGGCGGTGATCGAGGAGAGCCGGTCCCGCAGGTCGAAGGCGGCGAGGGCGTCACAGCAGGCGGCGTACGCCGCGGGGTCCGCGCGGCGGTGGTCGTCGACCAGGCGCGGAACGGTGAAGCCGGGGGTGAACCAGCGGGCGGGTGCCGTCTCGGCGAGTGCGGCCAGTCCCTCGCGGCGGACGGCCGCCGCGCGGTCGGTCCAGTTCGCGGCGGGGCCGAAGTGCGCGGAGGAGCAGAGCACGGCGAGCCGCTCCACGCGCTGGGGACGGTGTGCGGCGAGATGCAGACCCACCGCGCCGCCGAGGGAGACTCCGGCGTACGAGAAGCGGTCGGCGCCGAGCGCGTCGGCGAGGTCGCGGACGAGACGGGCCAGGTCGGCGACGGTCGCCCCGGGGCCGATGAGGGAGGCGGGTGAGCCGCCGTGGCCGGGCAGGTCCCAGCGGACGATCCGGTGGGTGGCCGACAGTTCGGGCGCGACCGCGTCCCAGAGGGCGGTGGAGGTGCCGAGCGAGGGACCGAGGATCAGCACGGGCGCGCCGGGCGGCCCCTCGACGCGGTGGTGCAGTCCCGCGTACGGCCGCGGGGTGGCGGTCACGGTCGCTCCAGGGCGCGGTCGGTCAGGGCTCGGGCGGAGCCGGTGTACCGGGTGGGGTCGGTGAGTTCGTCGAGGTCGAGGTCCGTCAGCTCAGGTACTCCGGCGAGCAGTTCGGCGAGAGGGAGCCCCTCGGCGCGGGAGCGCCGGGCGAGTGCGGTGAGGAGTTCCTTCGCACGGCCACGCCCGAGGAGAGGGGCGAGAGCGGCGGAGAGCCGCTCGGAGACGATCAGCCCGCCGGTGAGGTCGAGGTGGTGACGCATGACGTCGGCGTGGACCCGTAGCCCCGAGCCCAGCTCGGCGGCGTCGCGGGCCGCCCCGCCCACGAGCCGGAGCAGCTCGCGCAGCGGCTCCCATTCGGCGTGCCAGGCGCCCGCGGGCCGCTCGTCCTCGGCGGCCAGCGAGCCGTACAGCGCGCCGGCCAGGTGCGGGGCGCGCCGGGCGGCCGCGGCGACGAGCGTCGCGCGCACGGGGTTCGCCTTGTGCGGCATCGTGGAGGAGCCCCCGCCCGCTCCCTCCGCCACCTCCGCGATCTCGGTACGGGAGAGGGTGAGGACGTCGACGGCGGTCTTCCCGAGGGCCCCGGCGGTGAAGGCGAGGGCTCCCGCGAGGTCGGCGACCGGGGTGCGCAGGGTGTGCCAGGGCAGCACGGGCTCGGCGAGTCCGGTCTCCCGCGCGTAGGCGGCCAGGAGCCGGTCGGCGTTCCCCGGCACTCCTTCGCCGTACGCGTCGAAGGCGGCCGATGTCCCGGCTGCGCCTCCGAGTTGGGCGGGCAGTGATTCCCGCACCGTACGGATGCGGTCACGCGCGTCGAGTACGAGCGCTCGCCAGCCGGCCGCTTTGAGGCCGAAGGTGGTGGGCACGGCGTGCTGGGTGAGGGTACGGCCGGGCATGACCGTGTCCCGGTGCGCGGCGGCCAGCGTGCGCAGCGCCCGCTCCGTTCGGTGGAGGTCGTCCAGGACCAGGTCCAGCGTGCGGCGCGCGACCAGCATCGTCGCGGTGTCCATGATGTCCTGGCTCGTCGCCCCGCGGTGGACGTACGGACGCCACTTCTCCGGCACCGCGGCCGTGAGGTCCGCGACGAGAGGGATGACGGGGTTGCCGCCGGCCCGCGCGCGCAGGGCGATGTCCGTCGCGTCGAAGCGGGCGGCGTCCGCCACGGCCGCCGTGACCGCGTCGGCGGCCCCGTGAGGCGCCTGCCCGGTGGCGGCCTGGGCGCGGGTGAGGGCCGCCTCCGCCTCGAGGAGCGCTCGCAGGAACGCGGTGTCGCCGGTCGCGGCCTCGGCCAGGGAGCCCGCGCGCCCCGGCGCGAGGAGGCCGACGTCGGCCGGTCCGGACGTCACGCGAACTCCAGGAAGACCGTCTCGCCCTCGCCCTGGAGGCGGATGTCGAAGCGGTACGCACGGGGCGCGGTCGCCTCGTCGGGCCTGGCGACCAGCGTGGCGCGGCGCTCGGGCGGGAGGGCGTCAAGGAGAGCGTCGGCGCCGTCGCGCAGGTAGGCCCGGGTGAAGAGGTGGTGCAGCAGGCCGCGGGCGAGGACACAGACGCTGATGTACGGCAGACCTGTGTTGCCGGGCGGCAGCGTGGCGAGCGCGTAGTGGCCGTCGGCGTCCGTGGCGACACGGCCGAAGCCGGTGAAGTCCGTTCCGTTCCGGCCGAGATGGCCGCCGGTGACCGGGTCGCGGCGCATCGAACCGGGCGCACCGGTGAGGGAGCCGTCGGGGGCGGCCTGCCAGAAGTCGAGGAGTGCGTCGGGGACGGGGGCGCCCTCGCCGTCGTACACGTGTCCGTGCAGGACGATCCGGTCGGGATGAGCGTCGGGCGCCATCCGCTCCCCGTCGGGGAAGGGCAGGGCGTACCCGTAGAACGGGCCGACGGTGTGGGACGGGGTGGGGAGAGGCGTCATCGCGGGTCAGCGCCCTTCTTCGATCCAGGTGGCGGAGGGGCCGTCGAGGACGATGTCCCAGGCGTAGCCGAGGGAGGACTCGGGCCGCGACAGCGCGTGGTCGTAGCGGGCGACGAGCCGTTCGCGGGCCGCCGGGTCGGTGACCGAGCGCAGGATCGGGTCGTGGACGAAGAGCGGGTCGCCGGGGAAGTACATCTGCGTCACGAGCCGCTGGGTGAAGGCCGTGCCGAAGACGGAGAAGTGGATGTGGGCGGGGCGCCAGGCGTTGTGGTGGTTGCGCCACGGGTAGGCGCCCGGCCTGACGGTGGTGAAGGTGTAGCGGCCCTCGTCGTCGGTGAGGGTCCGGCCGACGCCGGTGAAGTTCGGGTCGAGCGGCGCGGGGTGCTGGTCGCGCAGATGGGCGTACCGGCCGGAGGCGTTGGCCTGCCACACCTCGATGAGCTGTCTGCGTACGGCGCGGCCCGCCCGGTCGAGGAGACGTCCGGAGACGGTGATCCGCTCGCCGAGGGGCTCGCCCGCGTGCCGGCGGGTGAGGTCGTTGTCGGTCTCGGTGATGTCGGTGGGGCCGAAGACGGGGCCGGAGAGCTCGACGGTCTCGGGGTCGCCGCCGTCGACGGCGACGAGCGGCTGCCGGGGGTGGCGGAGCAGGGAGCTGCGGTACGGGGCGTAGGCGCGGGGCGGGTGGACGCGGGGTGTGGCACCGGCGGCCAGCTCCCTGTCGTACGCGTTCTGGAACTCGTCCATCTCGGTGTCGATGTCCGACTGGGTGAGGGCCATGGGGATTCCCGGGGGTGTCGGCGGGCGGGGGTGTCAGCGGGCGGAGGTGCCGGCGGCGGGGGCCGCGGGGGTTCCGGCGTGGTGGGCGCCGGCGTTCTGGGTGCCGGCGACCCGGTGGACGGTGGCCGCCGTCCTGGCGAGGATGTCGGCGGGGTCGACGCCGGGTGCGGTCTCGGTGAGGACGAGTCCGTCCGGGGTGACGTCGAGGACGCCGAGGTCGGTGACGATCCGGTCGACGCAGCCCCGGCCGGTCAGCGGGAGGGTGCACTCCTCCACGATCTTCGGGGTGCCGTCCTTGGCGGTGTGGGTCATCACGACGATGACGGTCCGGGCGCCGTGGACGAGGTCCATCGCTCCGCCGATGCCGGTGACCAGCTTGCCCGGTACGGCCCAGTTGGCGAGGTCGCCGCGGGCGGAGACCTGCATGGCGCCGAGCACGGCGACGTCGATGTGGCCACCGCGGATCATCCCGAAGGAGAGCGCGGAGTCGAAGTAGGAGGCACCGGGCAGGACGGTGACGGTCTCCTTGCCCGCGTTGATGAGATCGGGGTCGACCTCGTCCTCGGTGGGGTACGGGCCGGTGCCGAGGATCCCGTTCTCCGACTCCAGGATCACCTCCACCCCCTCGGGAAGGTGGTTGGGGATCAGGGTCGGCAGCCCGATGCCCAGATTGACGTACTGGCCGTCCCTCAGCTCGCGCGCGGCGCGGGCGGCCATCTGCTCGCGGGTCCAGCTCATCGCGTGGTCCTCCTCTCTATGCGCTTCGCCCCGGCCTGTTCGGGGGTCAGGGCGACGACGCGCTGGACGAAGACGCCGGGGAGGTGCACGGCGTCGGGGTCGAGCTCGCCCGGCTCGACCAGCTCCTCCACCTCGGCGATCGTGACCTTTCCGGCCATCGCGGCGAGGGGGTTGAAGTTCCGCGCCGACTTGCGGAAGACGAGGTTGCCGTGGCGGTCCCCGCGTGCGGCGCGGACGAGCGCGAAGTCGGTGCGGATGGCGCGCTCCAGGACGTACGCGAGACCGTCGAACTCCCGTACCTCCTTGGGCGGCGAGGCGAGGGCGACGTTTCCGTCGCCGCCGTAGCGCCAGGGCAGGCCGCCGTCGGCGATCTGGGTGCCGACGCCCGCGGGGGTGTAGAACGCGGGGATGCCGCAGCCGCCGGCCCGGAGCCGCTCGGCGAGCGTGCCCTGCGGGATCAGCTCGACCTCCAGCTCGCCGGCGAGGTACTGACGGGCGAACTCCTTGTTGGCGCCGATGTACGAGCCCGTGACGCGGGTGATGCGGCCCGCGGAGAGGAGGACGGCGAGGCCGGAGTCCATCGCCCCGCAGTTGTTGGAGACGATGCGCAGTCCGGCGGAGCCGCGTCGGTGGAGGGCGTCGATGAGCACGGCGGGCACGCCGCTGAGGCCGAAGCCGCCGACGGCGAGCGAGACCCCGTCGCCCACGTCGGCCACCGCGTCGGCTGCGGTGGGGACGACCTTGTCCATACGGGGAGCCTCCGGAGTCGAGTCGAGAAATTGCTCAGTGCACTGAGCATCTGAGGAATGTCGCCATGCTGACATCGACACTCGTAGGCGTCAATAGCCGCCAGGGGCGGGGGCGTATCGTTCAGTACACCAACGAACTCAACCGGAGGCAGACGATGGCCGCGGTCGATCTGACCACCCATCCCGGGCATCTGGCCCGACGGCTCCAGCAGGCGCACCACCTGCTGTGGACGACGATGGTCTCGGAGGAGATCACGTCCCCGCAGTTCGGCGTCCTCAACGCGCTGACCGCGGAGCCGGGACTCGATCAGCGGACGGTGGGCGAGCGCGTGGGCCTGGACCGTTCCACGATCGCCGAGGTCGTCAGCCGGCTCACGCGCCGCGGCCTGCTCGACAAGGTGCGCGACACCGAGGACGGCCGCCGCTTCCTGCTGCGCCTGACCGAGGACGGCCGCCGGACGCACCGCCGGCTGACGGTACGCACGGCACGGATGAACCAGGTCTTCCTGGCTCCCCTCTCGGCTGAGGAGCAGGCGCAGTTCATGAGCCTGATGCTGCGGGTGTCGGACGCGGCGGAACGCCTGCGGGACCCGTCGGAGGCCACGGACTCCTGACGGGCCGGGCCGAGGGGAGGCGGGGGGGCCGGGCCGGGTCGAAGCCGGTCGGAGCCGGTCGAAGCCGGTCGGAGCCGGTCGGTCAGGCTTCGGGTACGCGGGTGAAGCGGCCCGCCGTTCGGAGGTCCTCCTCGATCCGGGCGGCCGTGGCGCGCAGTTCGGGGAGGACTTCGGTGACGCACTCCTCCACCGTGCGGCGGCTGCTGTGCATGGCCACGTTCACGGCGGCCACCACCGCGCCCGCACGGTCGCGCACCGGCACGGCGATCGAGCGCAGCCCCTGCTCCAGCTCCTCGTCGACGAGGGCGTACCCCTGCTCCCGCACGCGCTGAAGGACGGCGGCGAGCTCCCCGACCGAGGTGAGGGTGTACGGGGTGAGGGCCTGTGGCTCGATCTCCGACAGCCACGCGGCACGGGCGTCGGGCGGCAGATCGGCGAGCATCACCCGGCCCAGCGAGGTGGCGTGGGCGGGGAAGCGCGTGCCGACGGTGATGTGGACGCTCATGATCCGGCGCGTGGCCACCCGGGCGGTGTACCGGACGTCGTGGCCGGCGAGCACCGCGAGGGACGCCGAGTCGTGGACGCGCCGCGAGAGTCCGGCCAGGTGCGGAGCGGCGATCTGCGGGAGCGGCAGACGCGAGAGGTACGGGTAGCCGAGCGCGAGGACCCGCGGGGTGAGCCGGAAGAGGCGACCCTCGGCACCGACGTACCCGAGGTGTTCCAGAGTGATCAGAGCGCGCCGGGCGGTGGCCCGGGCGAGCCCGGTGGCCTCGGCGACGGCGCTCAGGGAGAGCGCGGCCCGGCCCTCGCCGAACGCCGTGAGGACGGTGAGTCCCCGGGCGAGGGACTCGATGAAGCCCCGTCCGAGTTCCTGCTTCGAGGCGTGGGTCCAGTCGGCGAGGCCGGGCGGGCTCTCTGCCGGGGCTTGCGCGCGGGAACGCGGACCGTTGGCCGCCTCGCGCACCTGCCCCTTCAGCAGGGCCTCCCAGTCCGCGACCGCGCTCCGCAGGCGGGGCAGCATCGCCTCGCGCAACGAGTCGGCCGTGTGGCGACTGGTGTGACTGACCACGCTCGCCACACAGGCGACGCCGCCGTCCGCGTCCCGCACGGGCAGGGCGAGGGCGACCAGGCCCGGCTCGATGAGCTGGTCGTCCAGGGCCCAGCCGTCCTCACCGGCCCGCGCCGCCAGCGCGGCGAACTCCGTCTCGTCCGGCCCGCCGCCGGGCGGGACGGCGGGAAATCCCGCCGCCCGGGGGTCCGTCGCCCTGCGCGCCCGCCACCGCGCCCACTCCGTCTCCGTCCAGTCGGCGGCCGCCAACGCTCCCGGGGCGGTCCGTTCGGCCGGGAGCAGGTCTCCGATCCGGAAGCTGAGGGACATCGCGCGCCGGCGGGTGGCCTGGTGGACGAAGCGGACGCCGTCGCCGTCCGCGACCGCGAGCGACACCGACTCGTCCAGGGCGTCGGCGAGCGCGTCGGCGGGGCCGCCGAGCAGCCCGGGGAGCCCGAGGGCGGCCAGGTAGGCGTTGCCCAGGTCCATCAGCCGGGGCGCGAGGAAGACGTCCCGGCCGTCGAGGCGCACGTATCCCATGCGGGCGAGCGTGCCGGTCACCCGGTCGACGGTGGAGCGGGCCAGGCCGGTGATGCGCTCCAGCTCGCTCAGGCTGAGGACCCCGTCGGCGTCGGTGAGCCGGCGCAGCACCATGAGCCCGCGCATCAGCGGCGCGACGGCCTCGGGCGGCACTGTTCCGGTCGATGACATGGACTCTCCCTGACGATCTCGGGGACACCGTAGAGGACGGACGTCGCAGCGGTCTGCGGCGTCCGCGCGGGGCGTTGACAGCCGGGCGCGGCGAGCGCAGACTCGGCCCCACTCTTCAGTGAAGTTTACTTCACTATACGAACATGGAGGCTCGATGCACACCACCGTCGGCATCATCGGCGGCGGCCCCTCCGGGCTGCTGCTCGCCCGTCTGCTGCACGACGCCGGCATCGACAGCGTGGTCCTGGAGTCCCGTGACCGGGCATACGTCGAGCAGCGGCAGCGCGCCGGGATCCTCGAGCAGGCCACCGTCGACGCCCTGCGCGCCGCGGGGGCGGGCGCGCGGCTGGACGCGGAGGGCATGGCCCACGACGGCATCGAACTCCGCTTCGACGGCCGCGCCCACCGGGTCGACTTCCCCTCGCTCACCGACGGCCGCCGGGTCTGGGTCTACGCGCAGACCGAGGTGGTGAAGGACCTGATCGCCCTTCAACTCGCCGACGGCGGGCCGCTGCTCTTCGGCGCCCAGGTGCGGTCCGTGGAGGGCGTCGACACGGACCGCCCTGCGATCCACTACACCCACGAGGGGCGCGAGCAGATCCTGACCTGCGACTACATGGTCGGGTGCGACGGCTTCCACGGGGTCGCGCGCACGGCGGTGCCGGAGCGCGAGCGGACGACGTACGAGCGGACGTACCCGTACTCCTGGCTCGGCATCCTCGCCGAAGCCCCGCCCGTGTACGAGGAGCTGGTCTACGCCCACTCCGAGCGGGGCTTCGCGCTCGCCAGCATGCGCTCCCCCGCAGTGAGCCGGCTCTACCTCCAGGTGCCGAACGGCACCGACCCGGCCGACTGGCCGGAGGACCGCATCTGGGACGAGCTGGACGCCCGCCTCGCGCTCGGGGACACGCCCGAGTGGCGGCTCCGGCGTGGTCCGATCACCCAGAAGTCGGTGCTGCCGATGCGGAGTTCGGTGACGGAACCGATGCGGTACGGCCGGCTGTTCCTCGCCGGGGACGCGGCCCACATCGTTCCACCGACCGGCGCGAAGGGGCTCAACCTCGCCGCCGCCGATGTGATCGTCCTGGCGCGGGCGTTCGCCCGCCGGGCGGCGACGGGCTCGACGGAGCTGCTCGACGGCTACTCCGCCGCGTGCCTGCGCCGGGTGTGGCGCGCCGAGCACTTCTCGTACGCCATGACGACCACACTGCACCGCGATCCGGCCCAGTCCGGTTTCGACACCCGGCTCCAGCTCGCCCAGCTGGACCGGATCGCGAGTTCGCCGCACGCCGCGGCGGAACTCGCCCAGAACTACGTGGGGTTGCCGATCGAGGAGGTCACGGAGGCCGATGGGGTCCCGGAGGCAGCGGAGGCCGATGAGGTCGCGGTCCGCAGGGCCGAGGCGTAGATCTCGTCGGGGTCGAGCCTGCGCAACTCCTCGGCGATCAGCTCGGCCGTCGTACGGACCTTGAGGGCGAGGACCCGGTTGGGCTGGCCGGGGATGGAGAGCCGGGCGACCGGGCCTTCGGGCCGGTCGATGCGGATCTCGCCGTCGGGCGTGCCGAGGCGCACGGCGGTGACGACCGGCCCGTCCGTGACGACCCGTTCGACCGGGACCCGCAGGCGGTCCTCGAACCAGCGGGCCAGCAGCTCGGCGCTCGGGTTGTCGGCCTCGCTCTCCACGGCTGCCGAGACGACCGTCGCGGCGGCCTGGTCGAGGGCGGCGGCCAGCATCGAGCGCCACGGGGTGAGCCGGGTCCAGGCGAGGTCGGTGTCACCGGGCGCGTAGGAGGCGGCGCGGACGGCCAGGGCGGCGAGCGGGTCCTCGACGGCGTACGCGTCGGTGATGCGGCGCTGCGCGAGCGAGCCGAGCGGGTCCTTGGCCGGGACGTCGGGGGCGTCGACCGGCCACCAGACGACGACGGGGGCGTCGGGGAGCAGCAGCGGGAGGACCACGGAGTCGGCGCGCGCGCCGAGTTCGCCGTGCAGCCGGAGCAGGACGGTCTCCCCCGAGCCTGCGTCGCTGCCGACGCGCACCTCCGCGTCCAGGCGGTCCTCGTACCGCCGCCGGGGTGAACGGACGTGACGTTTGATGACGACGAGCGTGCGCGAGGGGTGCTCGCGCGAGGCTTCGTTGGCGGCCTTCAGCGAGTCGTAGGCGTTCTCCTCGTCTGTGACGATCACGAGGGTGAGCACCATGCCGACGGCGGGTGTGCCGACGGCCCTGCGGCCCTCGACGATCGCCTTGTTGATCTTGCTGGAAGTGGTGTCCGTGAGATCGATCTTCATGGCCCGCGCCCGTTCCCTCCGTCGCCCTGCGATCGCTGCGGCCTGTCCCCCCGAGCCTACGCGGGCGGCGACCCTGCCGCCGCACCCACGGGTACCGCGCGTGAGCGCCCTCGTCGAGGTCTTCCGGGGCGCCTTCGGGTGCATCCGGGGCGCGCACCGTCACGAGAGGAAGTTCCCCACGGTGGCGACGAACGACGCGGGGTCGTCGATCCACGGGTAGTGCCCTGCCCCCGGCTGCACGGCGAAGGAGGCGTCGGGGAAGAGCGCGGCGAGTTCGGAGACCGGACCGGGCGGGCTGTTCAGGTCGAACTCCCCGGCGAGCACGAGGACCGGACCTTCGAAGGCGGTGAGCGCGGCGCGGGTGGACTCCGGGTCGAAGGCGCCCTCGGCGGCGAAGCCGGCGACCGCCTCCGCGTTGGCCGGCCGCGCGTCCGCGTGGTGGCGACGTGCCGCTTCGTCCCAACGGCCCCGGAAGAAGGGGGCGATGGCGCCCCAGTCCGCACCCCTGCCCTCGGTGAGGGCCGCCATGGCGGCGAACGCGCCGGGGAACCACGGCTCGTCCTTCCGGAGCAGCGCCGCCGCACGCCGCGTCTCACCGCGGACTTCGATGCCGACGGCCGCCGTTCCGGGGGTGATCAGGGCGAGGCGGCGCACCCGGAGCGGGTACCGGGCGGCGTACATGACGGCGATGTTCGCGCCGCCGGAGTGGCCGAGCAGGTCGACGCGGTCCAGGCCGAGGTGGACTCGCAGGGCCTCGACGTCCTCGACGACACGGTCGCAGCGGTAGGAGGCGGGATCCCCGGGAACGGCGGAGTCCCCCGTCCCGCGCGGGTCGGGCAGGATCAGCCGGCGGCGCGCGGAGAGGCCACCGAGGTCTCCGAGGTAACGGGAGTCCGTGGGACCCCCGGGGACACAGATGACGGGTTCACCGGCCGGTCCCGCACGGCCTTCCCTGCGGCCTTCCGTGCGGCCTTCCGTGCGGCCTTCCGTGCGGTGGGCGAGGCGGGTTCCGTCCGATGCGGCGAAGTAGGAGGTCATGGAAGGACTCTGCCATCCACAACCGAGTAGTACAACCTGGTTATGACGCGGTATAACCGAGTCATGGAACGCGAGGAGATCACCGAGGAACAGGCGGCGCGCATGCTCGCCGCCATGAACGAGGTCATCCGGGCGGGCGAGGAGATGCGGCGGCTGCGTGCCGAGATGATCAGGGTGTTCGTCGGCTACGGCTGGACGCAGGAGCGCATCGCCCGGCTCACGGAGATGAGCCAGCCCGCCGTGTCCAAGCAGGTCAGGGCCGGTTCGCCGGAGGCGCCGATGACCCTCTCCCTCCGGCAGGACGACGCCCCGTGGCTCGAAGGGCGGCTCTGGGGTCTCGCCGAGGCGATCTCCGAATCCTGCGACGAGACCGCCCTCTGCACCCCGTACGTCCACGCGTTCGCGCGCGGCCGGAAGCGCTTCACGTCCCGGACCGTCGACGAGCTGCGTCGTCTGGTCGAGGAGGACCTCAGGGCGCACCGGGACCGGTTTCCCGCCACCCGTCGGACCGCGTACCGGACGGCGTACGACGAGATCAGCCGCGGTCTCGACGTCCCCGCGAAGACCCCCGGGACCTCGCCCGCACCCTCCTCGGCCACCCCCTCGATGCGTCGCACCCTCGCTCACCAGCTGCAACGTGACCGGCTCCGGACCGACGGCTGACCCTGGCGCCCGGGGCCACCGGCGGGAGATCATCTCCGGATGACCACGGAAACGATCACCGCAGCCGCCTCGGGCACCTGGACACTCGGCGACCTCACGGTCAACCGGATCGGCTTCGGCTCGATGCGCCTGCCGCAGACCGGAGAGGCGCTCATCGAGAACGCCGTCCCGCGCGACCGGGACCAGGCCGTCGCCGTACTGCGCCGGGCCGTCGAGCTCGGCGTGAACCACATCGACACCGCCGCGTTCTACTTCTCACCCCTGCGCTCCGCCAACGAGCTGATCAACCGCGCCCTGGCGCCGTACTACGGGGACGACCTGGTCATCACCACCAAGGTCGGACCCTGCCGGGACGCGGCGGGACGTTGGGCGACGCACGCCGCGACCCCGCAGGAGCTGCGCGGGCAGGTCGAGGAGAACCTGCGTCAGCTCGGCCGCGACCACCTCGACGTGGTGAACCTGCGTATTCTCGGCACCGACTCGATCACCGAGCGCTTCGGGGCGCTGGCCGAACTGCGCCAGGCCGGTCTCATCCGCCACCTGGGTCTCTCCAACGTCCACCCGCACCACGTGGCCGAGGCCCGGGCGATCGCCCCGGTGGTCTGCGTACAGAACCGGTACGGGATCGGGGTGCGGCCGGACCACGACGCGTTCGTCCGCGAATGCGGAGAACAGGGCATCGCGTACGTCCCCTTCTACTCCATCGCCGGAGCGGCGGGCCAGGCGGGCGCCGCCCAGGCCGCGGTGGACGCGGAGGTGTCGGCCGTCGCCCGGGCGCACGGGGCGAGCCCGGCACAGGTGCGCATCGCGTGGACGCTGCACCGGGGTGCCCACGTGCTCGCCATTCCCGGCACGGGCGACCTGGGGCATCTGGAGGCCAACGTCGCCGCGGGAGCGCTGCGCCTCACCGAGGACGAACTGGCCACCCTGGACGCCCTGCACCGTCGCGGCGAGGCATAGGCGTTCGTTCGGTCGGCGGCGGTGCTTCCACGCACCGCCGCCGCACCGCCGCCGCACCGCCGCGCCGGCCGTCCTTTCAGGCGCGCCCCGCGGCCCTCCGGGTGCCAAGGGAAAGAGAGTCGACGAACACGAC
>NZ_JBHUYJ010000001.1:9827-22339 GCF_042668715.1 Streptomyces sp. NPDC057271 | reverse complement strand
CAGCAGGACGGCACCGGTGATCATGAACTGGACGGCGTTGCTGACGCCCATGATGTTCATGCCCGACTGGATCGACCCGATCACCAGCGCGCCGAGCAGCGCGGACCAGACCGAACCGCGCCCGCCGAACAGGCTGGTGCCGCCGATCACGGCCGCGGCGATGACGTTCATCAGCAGGTTGCCGCCACCTGAGGTCTGGCTCGCGGACTGGATCTGCCCGGCGAGGAAGAGGCCGCCGACCGCCGCCATGGTGCCGGAGATCGAGAAGACGGTCATCCGGATGAACGGCACGCTGATACCGGCCCGTCGAGCTCCCTCGATGTTGCCGCCGACGGCGAAGACCTGCCGGCCGTAGGTGCTGCGGCGCAGCACGAAGTCGATGACGACCAGCACGATCAGGAAGATCAGGAGCGCCAGCGGCAGCCCCTGGTACTGGTTGAGGATGTAGGCCGCGGCGAAGGCGATTCCGGCGATGACGACCGTGCGGATCACGATCTCGGCGATCGGCCGGAACGGCACCCTGGCCTTCTGGCGGCGCCTGGCGTCGAGGAGCGAGGCCGCCAAAAACAGCCCGACGCCGACGGCGGCCGTCGCATAGGCGGCTGCCGGGGAGTGGAAGATCGTCGAGTAGAGCTCGGAGACGATGCTCTCGCTCGGGATGTTGACCGTTCCGCTGGTACCGAGCACCTGGAGCATGAGTCCGTTCCAGGCCAGGTTGCCGGCGAGCGTGACGACGAACGCGGGCACGCCGACCTTGGCGAAGAAGAAGCCCTGGATGAGTCCGACGGCGGCTCCGCCCGCGACGGCGACCAGGAGTGCCAGCCACTCGTTCATGCCGTTCAGAACGTTGAGTACGGCGAAGATCGCGGCGCACAGGCCGCTGACCGAGCCGACGGAGAGGTCGATCTCGCCGAGCAGGAGGACGAAGACGATCCCGATGGCGATCATGCCCGTGCCGACGATCTGCTGGCTCAGGTCGGACAGGTTCTGTGCCGAGAGGAACGCGCTGTCCAGGGAGCCGAAGACCGTCCAGATGATCATCACTGCGATGACCACCGGAAGGGAGCCCAGCTCACCGCCGTGCAGTTTGCGCTTGAACTCCGCGAGGTAGCCCTTGACGCCCTCCTCCCGGACGATCAGCCGGGCGTCCACGGCGGGCGTGGCGTCAGGGGCCGGTTCCTGACCTGCCGCGTCGCCGGATCCCGGCGTGGAGGGGTCGTCCCGGCCTCGGTCGCGCCTCATCGCTCCTCCTCCCGCTTCCGGGCCTGACGGCGGGTCACGGCGCTGTCGGTGGCGCCGGTGATGGCGGAGATGATCTCCTCGGTGGTGGTGGAGCGCTTGTCGAAGAAGCCGTTGTTCCGGCCCAGGCGCAGCACGGCGATCCGGTCCGCGACCGCCATCACGTCCACCATGTTGTGGCTGATCAGGATGGTGCCGAGCCCCTGCTCGCGGAGCCGCTCGACGAGGTCGAGGACCTCGGCGGTCTGCTCCACGCCCAGCGCGGCGGTGGGCTCGTCCAGGATGACGACCTTCGGTTCGCCGATCAGGGAACGGGCGATCGCCACGGTCTGGCGCTGGCCTCCGGAGAGCGAGGCCACGGGGATCCGGACACTGGGGATGCGGATGGAGAGCGTGTCGAGCAGTTCGCGCGAGCGCTGTTCCATGCGGACCTCGTCGAGCACACCCCACCTCTTGATCTCACGGCCGAGGAAGAGGTTGCCGACGACGTCGAGATTGTCGCAGAGCGCCAGGTCCTGGTACACGGTGGCGATGCCCAGGGTCTGGGCGTCGTGGGGCCGGTGGATGGACACCGGCCGACCCTCCCAGGCGATGACTCCGCCGTCCGGCGGGTTCACCCCGGCGATCGCCTTGACGGCGGTCGACTTGCCGGCGCCGTTGTCGCCCACGAGGGCGACGACCTCTCCGGCATGGACCTCCAGGTCGAACTCCGAGAGAGCCTGGACGGCTCCGAACCGCTTGGAAATTCCCCGAAGACTGAGCACAGGTGTTCCGAGCACCGTCAACCGCCTCCTGCCGGGACCCCGTTGGACACGCCGGCGATCCTGTCCGGGTAGGGCTCACGCCGCGGGCGACCTCGCGGTCGCCCGCGCCGCGGGCTCCCTACTCCAGACCGGCCTCCGCGCAGGCGGCCGCGTACGTGGGCGTGCAGATCTCGTTCACCGTGTACAGACCGTCCTTGACGACCGTGTCGTCGATGTTGTTCTTGTCGACCACGATCGGCGTCAGCAGGTTGGCCGGAACCTCCTCACCGCTGCCGCTGGTGACGGTCGTGGGCACCAGGGACGCGGGAAGCTCCTTGCCCTCGGCCAGGTTGACGGCCATCGTGGCGGCGATGTCGGCCTCCGGCTTGTACGGCTTCATGATCGTGATGGTCTGGGTGCCGAGCAGGATCCGCTGGATGGCGTCGAGTTGGGCGTCCTGCCCGGTCAACGGCACGTTTATGCCGGACGCCTTGAGAGCGGTGGCGATGCCGGCGGCCAGACCGTCGTTGGCCGAGTACACGCCGACGATGTTGTCCTTGCCCAGCGCGCTGATCGCTCCCGACATCTGCTGGTTGGCGTTGTTGGGGTCCCAGTTCGGCGTGTCGTACTCCTTGCCGATGTCGACCTTGCCGTCGAGGACCGAGTGGGCACCGGCCTTGAACTCGGCGGCGTTGGGGTCGGTGGGAGACCCGTTGTGCATGACGATCTGGCCGCTGTCCGCCTTGTCGCCGAGCGCCTTCAGGAGCGCCTCACCCTGCAACTCGCCGACCTTGAAGTTGTCGTACGAGACATAGGCGTCGACGGGCCCCTGCGCGAGCCGGTCGTACGCGACGACCTTCACGCCCGCGTCCTTGGCCTTCTGCACGGACGACTGGATCGACTTGGAGTCCACGGCGTCCAGGATCAGCACCTGATTGCCCTTGGCGAGTGCGGTGTTGACCTGCTGTTGTTGAGTGGTGGGGCTCTCGGCCGCGTTGTAGTAGTCGATCTGGGCGTCGGGCGCCAGTTCCTTGATCTTCTCTTCGATGTACGGCCGGTCGAACTTCTCGTAGCGCGTGGTCTTGCTCTCGGGGAGGAGCAGGCCGATCTTGATGTCGTCCTGCGCCGCGGCGCCGGGCTGGGCGCTGCTGACGGAGACCGCTCCCAGGGAGAGGGCCACCGCTCCGACCAGAGCTATCGCGCCACGCAATGTGCGGGTCATAGGGGGCTCCTTCCGTACGCCCCCTTCCCTTCACCAGGTGAACGCGGGAGTCGAAGGGGAGTACTTATGGCCTTAATACGACATTAGCCGCAACTGGAGGACCGGCAAGCGGGTGACCGCGCCGGGCGTCGCCTCGGGGGGAGCTGGCCTGCGACGATGGCGGCGAGCGCGAGGCCGAACCCCAGCAGCTGGACCGGGCCCAGCGTCTGGCCGAGCAGCGCGGCGCCGAGCACGGCCGCGACCAGCGGCGAGAGCAGGACGAGCACCGCGACGGAGGTGACGGGCAGGGTGGTGAGGCCGCGGAACCAGAGGACGAAGGCGAGCAGACCGCCGACGCCACCGAGCCAGAGGTATCCCAGAGCGGCGGGCCCGTCGACGGCGGGGGGCGCGCCCTCGACGACCACGGTGAGAGGGAGCAGGAACAGGCCTCCCGCCGTGAGTTGCCACCCGGCGAAGGCGGCGGACCCCGCCTCGCCGGGCCGGCCCCAGCGTTTGGTGAGCGTCACGCCGAGCGCCATCGTGACGGCGCTGCCGAGGCCCGCCAGGATCCCGACGAGGTCGAACGCCGCGGCGGGCCCGATCACCACCAGGCCGACGCCGACCACGCCGACCACGCCCCACCCGAGCCGCCAGGCGGTGGGACGCTCCCGCAGGACGGCCACGGCCAGGCCCGCCACGACGAGCGGCTGGGCCGCAGCCAGGGTGGCGGCCACGCCGCCCGGCAGGCGCTCGGCCGCGACGGTCAGCAGCGGGAAGAGCAGCCCGATGTTGAGCACACCGAGCACCGCGGCCTTTCCCCACCACGCTCCGCGCGGCAGCGTCCGGCCGATCGCCAGCGCGATCAGACCGGCGGGCAGCGCACGCAGGAGACCGGCCAACAGCGGATGCCCGGGCGGGAGCAGTTCGGTGGTGACGACGTAGAAGGTGCCCCAGGAGGCGGGGGCGAGCGCCGTCAGGAGCGTACGGGAGAGATCGCCCCGCGGATGTCCGCCGGGGGCGGCCGAAGTGGTCATGTCCGAAAGTCTCGGACCGCGACGATCGATGAGTCCAACACATGTTTGTCAGCGGATCCATCGTGATTCACGATGGATCCGTGGATCTCCAGCAGATGCGGTACGTCGTCGCCGTCGCCGAGACGAACAGCTTCACCCGGGCCGCGGAGCGGTGTCTGGTCGTCCAGTCCGCGCTCAGCCACCAGATCGCGCGCCTGGAACGGGAGCTGGGCGCGCGGCTCTTCGACCGTACGAGCCGCCGGGTGCGGCTGACCCCGGCCGGAGCGGCGTTCCTCCCCGCCGCACGCCAGTGTCTGGACGCCGCCGAGCGCGCGGCCGCCGAGGTCGCGGCGGCGGTCGGAGAGGTACGGGGACGGCTCGCTGTCGGACTGATCCCCACCGTCGGCGCGGTGGACGTCCCCGGCGCGCTGCGCGACCTCCGCCGGCGGTACCCGCATGTGCGCATCGGCCTGCGGGTGGGCGCGAGCGAGGACCTCGCCGAGCAGGTCAGGCAGGGAGCGGTCGACGTGGCGTTCCTCGGCCTTCCGACCACGGCGCGGCCCCAGGGCGTCGCCGCCCACGAACTGGCCCGCGACCGGCTCGTCGCCGTGGTGGGTCCGGACCATCCCCTCGCCGGCGTCTCGGCGGTCGACCTGCGCACGCTCGCGTCGGAGGTGTTCGTGGACCTGCCGGCCGGAACGGCCGGGCGCGTCCAGTCCGACCAGGCCTTCTCGGCCGCCGGACTCCGCCGGGACGTCGCCTTCGAGGTCAGCACGGCGGACCTCCTGATGGCCCGGCTCGTCGCGCAGGGACTCGCCGTCGCCCTGCTCCCGGCCGCCTTCGTGCCTCAGCTCCCGGGCGTCACCGCGGTCGAGGTGACCGACGCTCCGACGCGCGTGGAGTACGTGGTCTGGAGCCACACCGGCCGCACTCCCGCGGCGGACGCGTTCCTGGCGCTCCTCGGCCTCCCGGATCCCGTCCCGGGACCGGTCAGGAATCGAGAAGCGCCCGCTCCGGGCCGCACGTAGCGTGGCTGTCGTGGGCGTCCGAGGTCCGCGGAGCGACTCGCCCGGACATCGGTTCCGTCCCCCACCACCCGCCACCGGGTCCCAGGGACCCACGACCCCAGGAGTGACCATGAGCGCCTCTTCCACGCAGGGCGTCAAGACCGTGCTGCACCCCGTGTCCGACCTCGCGAAGGCCAAGGCGGTGTACGCCGCGCTGCTCGGCGCCGATCCCCAGGTCGACGGGGAGTACTACGTCGGTTTCGAGGCCGGGGGCCAGCACATCGGGCTGGTGCCGGGCGGTGGGCCGCAGGGCATGACCTCGCCGGTCGCCTACTGGCACGTACCGGACATCGAGGCGAAGATCGCCGAGGTCACGGCCGCCGGTGCCACCGTGAGGGAGCCCGCGCACGACGTCGGCGGCGGCCGTCTGGTGGCCACCGTCACCGACGCCGACGGCAACGTCCTCGGGCTGGTCGAGGACCGGTGAGCGTCAGCGCCCCGGCCGCCGGGCGTTGCCGCCGGGGCACCGACGACGTAGAACCACGACGTAGCAGACGCAGCAGACTCAGCACCGGAGACGTACTCGCTCGACACCGCGGGGATCGAGCCCGGGCGACATCGACGGAGACCGCGCACGCGGCCCCGCCCTCATAGATGGAGACACGATCAGCATGGCCACGAGGAAGGGCGCGCGGCCGACGGCGCCGCACGATGCCGACAGCCACGACGTGATCCGCGTGCACGGCGCACGCGAGAACAACCTCAGGGACGTCAGCATCGAGATCCCCAAGCGCCGGCTGACGGTGTTCACCGGGGTCTCCGGCTCGGGCAAGAGTTCGCTGGTGTTCAACACGATCGCCGCGGAGTCGCAGAGGCTGATCAACGAGACGTACAGCACCTTCGTCCAGGGCTTCATGCCGACGCTCGCGCGCCCCGAGGTCGACGTGCTGGACGGCCTGACGACCGTGATCACCGTCGACCAGCAGCGGATGGGCGCCGACCCGCGCTCGACCGTCGGCACCGCGACGGACGCCCACGCGATGCTGCGCATCCTCTTCAGCCGGCTCGGTAAGCCGCACATCGGGCCGCCCAGCGCGTACTCCTTCAACACCGCCTCGGTCCGGGCGAGTGGGGGCATCACCGTCGACCGCGGTGCCGCCAGGACGAAGACCGTGAAGGCGACGTTCCAGCGCACCGGCGGTATGTGCACGCGCTGCGAGGGCCGGGGCAAGGTCTCCGACATCGACCTCACGCAGCTCTACGACGACTCCAAGTCGCTCTCCGAGGGCGCGTTCACCATCCCCGGCTGGAAGTCGGACAGCCAGTGGACCGTGCAGCTCTACGCACAGTCCGGCTTCGTCGACCCGGACAAGCCGATCCGCAGGTTCACCAAGAAGGAGATGCAGGCCTTCCTCTACGGAGAACCGACCAAGATCAAGGTGAACGGCATCAACCTCACCTACGAGGGACTGATCCCCAAGATCCAGAAGTCGTTCCTGTCCAAGGACAAGGAGTCGATGCAGCCGCACATCCGGGCGTTCGTGGAGCGCGCGGTCACCTTCACCACCTGCCCCGAGTGCGACGGCACCCGGCTCGGCGAGGGCGCCCGGTCGTCGAAGATCAAGCGGATCTCCATCGCCGACGCCTGTGCGATGGAGATCCGGGACCTCGCCGAATGGGTCCGTGGTCTCAAGGAGCCGTCGGTGGCTCCGCTGCTCGCCTCGCTGCAGCGGACGCTGGACTCGTTCGTCGAGATCGGCCTCGGTTATCTGTCGCTCGACCGGCCCGCGGGCACGTTGTCGGGCGGTGAGGCCCAGCGCGTGAAGATGATCCGTCACCTCGGCTCCTCGCTCACCGACGTCACGTACGTCTTCGACGAGCCCACCATCGGGCTCCACCCCCATGACATCCAGCGGATGAACGACCTGCTCCTGCGGCTGCGCGACAAGGGCAACACCGTCCTCGTCGTCGAGCACAAGCCCGAGGCGATCGCGATCGCCGACCATGTCGTCGACCTCGGTCCCGGCGCCGGTACGTCGGGCGGCACCGTCTGCTTCGAGGGCACGGTCGAGGAGCTGCGGGCCGGTGACACGATCACCGGTCGTCATCTCGACGACCGGGCCGCGCTCAAGGAGTCGGTACGCACGCCCTCCGGCACGCTGGAGATCCGCGGCGCGACGGCGAACAACCTGCGGGATGTCGACGTCGACATCCCGCTCGGCGCGCTGGTCGTCGTCACGGGTGTCGCCGGCTCCGGCAAGAGCTCCCTCGTGCACGGGTCGATCCCGGCCGGGGAGCCCGTCGTATCGGTCGACCAGACGCCGATCCGGGGCTCGCGGCGGAGCAACCCGGCGACGTACACGGGTCTGCTCGACCCGATCCGTAAGGCGTTCGCGAAGGTCAACGGCGTCAAGCCGGCACTCTTCAGCGCCAACTCCGAGGGTGCCTGCCCCACCTGCAACGGCGCCGGGGTCATCTACACCGACCTCGCGATGATGGCGGGCGTCGCCACCCCCTGCGAGGACTGCGAGGGGAAGCGGTTCCAGGCGGAGGTGCTCGGATACCGCCTCGGCGGCCGCGACATCAGCGAGGTGCTTGCGATGTCGGTGACCGAGGCCGAGGAGTTCTTCGGTTCCGGCGACGCGGCCACGCCGGCCGCGCACAAGATCCTGGAGCGGCTCACCGACGTCGGGCTCGGCTACCTCACGCTCGGCCAGCCGCTGACCACCCTGTCCGGCGGCGAGCGGCAACGGCTCAAGCTGGCCACCCACATGGGCGACAAGGGCGGTGTCTACGTGCTCGACGAGCCCACCACCGGCCTCCACCTCGCGGACGTGGAGCAGCTGCTCGGCCTGCTCGACCGGCTCGTCGACTCGGGCAAGTCGGTCATCGTCATCGAGCACCACCAGGCCGTCATGGCGCACGCCGACTGGATCATCGACCTCGGCCCCGGCGCCGGCCACGACGGCGGGAAGATCGTCTTCGAGGGCACGCCGGCGAAACTCGTCGCCGACCGCTCCACCCTCACCGGCGAGCACCTCGCGGCGTACGTCGGGGCCTGAGCGGGACACGACGCGACACGGGCCCCGTCGCCGCCGGAGGGCGGAGGCGGGGCTCGTGTCGCGTCGGCACGTCCGCGTCAGCGGCGGCTGCGGACGAGCAGGTAGAGGAAGTACGGCGTCCCGATCACCGCGGTCATCATGCCGGCACCGAGCTGGGCCGGGGCGATCACCGTACGGCCCGCGAGGTCCGCCGTGCAGACGAGTACGGCGCCCAGGAGGACCGCGACCGGCAGCACGCGCGCGTGCTGCCTGCCCACGAGGGCACGGGCAGCGTGCGGGGCGACGAGGCCCACGAATCCGATCGTGCCCGCGGCGGCGACGGCGGTGGCGCTGAGCAGGACGCTCAGGACCAGGAAGCCGAGCCGACCGCGCGCCACGCCCAGGCCGAGGAGGCGCGGGGTGTCCTCGTCGAGTGACAGGAGGTCGAGTTCGGTACGCCGCAGGGCCGCGGTGACGACACCCACGGCGAGCACGGCCGCCAGCGGCGCCACGTCCGGCAGGGTCCGCCCGTAGGTGGAACCGGAGAGCCAGGTGAGCGCCTTGGTCGCGTTGAACGGGTCGGTGAGGACGATGAGCAGGCTAATGAGCACGGCCGTACCGGTGTCGACGCCGAAGCCGACCAGGACGAGCCGGTTCTGCTGGAAGCCGCCGCGTGCGGCCAGCCCGAAGACCACGACCGAACTGATCGCGGCACCCACGAAGGCGGCGCCCGCCACGCTCCACGAACCGGCGAGCGGAACGGTCGTGACGAGGAGTACGGCGCCGAGCGCGCCGCCGCCGGAGACGCCCAGGGTCGCGGGCTCGGCGAGCGGGTTGCGGGTGACGGCCTGGACGAGCGTTCCGGCCAGGGCGAGTGCCGCGCCGGCGAGGAGCGCCGCGAGGACCCGGGGCACCCGGCTGTCGAGGATGAACGAGACGGTCTGACCCGCCCTGCCCTGCGCCCAGTTCATGACGTCGCCGAGGAGCAGCTTGCTGTCGCCCAGCAGGACGGCGGCGATCGTCACGCCCACCAGCACCGCCACCAGTACGGCGGTGGTGGTCAGGAAGACCGCCCGGCTCCGGATGCGCAGCCGGTCGGCCGCGGCGGCTCCGGCGGTGTCACGGGCCCGGGTCGCCATCGCGATCAGGAAGACGGCGCCGACCAGGCTGGTGACGACACCCGTGGGCACGGCGACCGCCGTGTCCGCGGGCACGATGGCGCGCAGCAGCACGTCCGAGCCCAGGACGAGGGCGGCGCCGACGAGCCCCGCCACCGGAAGTCCGGCCCGCGCGCGGGAGAAGCCGCGGACGCGGCGGACGAGCGGGCGCACCAGGGCGGGGGCGCACAGACCGACGAAGCCGATCGGACCGGCCAGCGTGACGGCCGCCGCGGAGAGCATCGCCGCGAGCACGACCGCCGTGACGCGTGTGGAGCGCACGGGCACGCCGAGGCCGCGGGCCGCGTCGTCGCCGAGTGCCAGCGCGTCGACCCTGCGGGCGACGAGCAGCAGCCCGACGAGGCCGAGGAGTCCGATCGGTGCCATCTGCAGCACGCCGTCGAACCCGTTCTGGGAGATGCTGCCCTGGTTCCAGGCGAAGAGGCCCTCGGTCTGCTGGGGGAACAACAGGAGCAGCCCCTCGGTGAGGGCGGTCAGGCCGAGGGTGAGGGCGCTGCCGGCGAGCACCAGCCGCACGGTACCGGCGCCCAGGCCGGAGAGTCCGAGGACGACGGCCGCCGCCGCGAGTCCGCCGACGAACGCCACGCCCGAGGAGGCGAGCAGCGGGAGCGAGACTCCGCTGACGGCCGCCAGCCCGAGGGCCAGGTAGGAGCCCGCGTTCACCGCGAGGGTGTCGGGCGAGGCGAGCACGTTGCGGCTGACGGCCTGGAGGGCGGCGCCCGCCATGCCGAGCACGGCGCCGACGAGCAGCCCGGCGGCCATCCTCGGCAGGCGCGAGGCGATGACGACGGACGCGTCGGACGGGTCGGACCGGCCGGTGAGGGCCTTCCAGACCTCGGGCGCGCCGACGGAGGCCGTGCCCTGGGTGATGTCCACGAGGGCGAAGCACGCGACGAGGAGGAGCAGTGCGGCCGTCACCGCGGCCGCGCCCGTCCGGGACGCGGCCGCCGACGGAAGGGTGGCGGAGGAAGGTGCGGTGACGGCCATGGGGGTTACTTCGTCAGCGCCTTGACGACGGAGTCGACGTACTGGTTCATCGACTCGGTTCCGCCGAACATCCAGATGCCGTCGGGCAGCCGGTGCGTGTCGCCCTTCTTCACGAACGACAGCGAGGTCCACACCTTGTCCTTCTTCAGGACGCCGTCGAACGGGGTGCTGCTCGGGTCGCCGTTGTTGCTGATGTACGCGAAGTGCGTGCCGTCACCGAGCTTGGTGAGGCCCTCGACGTCGGTGGTGCCGAGGCCGTAGGCCGGGTCGCCCTCGACCGTCCAGGCGTTCTTCAGGCCGAGCTTCTCGTTGACGGCGCCGATGAGCGAGCCGCTGGTGTAGGGGCGGATCGAGACCTGGTTGGAGACGACGTAGCCGTCGGCGAAGGCGTACGGCTTGCCGGCCAGTCCGGCGTCGGCCAGGGCCTTCCTGCCCTGGGCGAGCTTCGCCTCGAACTCCGTCTTGAGCTTGCCGGCCTTCTCGGTGGTGCCGGTGGCCTGCGCGATGAGGTCGAGGTTCTTCGTCATCCGGCCGATCGGGTCGGCCGCGTCGGCCGCCTTGACCTCCAGGACAGGGGCGATCTTCCGCAGCTGCTTCACGGCGGCCGGCGGCAGGTCGTTGGTGGCGACGATGAGGTCGGGCTTCAGACCGGCGACGGTCTCCACGCTCGGCTCGCCGCGCGTGCCGATGTCCTTGGGGTCGTTCTTCAGCGGGACGGCGGTGTTCCACGTCTTGTAACCCTTGACGTCCGCGACGCCGACGGGGTCGACGCCGAGGGAGATCAGGGTCTCGACGACGTTCCACTCGGTGCCGACGACGTTCTCGGCGGGTCCGTCGAGGGTCACCTTCACGCCGGTGGAGTCGGTGAGGGTGATGGGCTCCGCGGACTTCTTCGCGTCGTCCTTGGCGGGCTCGGTGGTCCCGCAGGCGGTCAGGGTGAGCGCCGCCGTGGTGGCGACCGCGGCGGTGAGGAGGAGGCGTCTCATGAGGTGGTGCTGAGCCTTTCGCTTCGCGTGTGATGGCGGCCGATGGCGCGGGTGCGCAGCCGGCCTGTCGTGGGGTCGGTGTCGATCTCGATGCGGATGCCGTACGTGTCCGTCAGCCGCGGTGCGGTCAGGACGTCTTCGGGGCGGCCTTCCGCGATGATCCGTCCCGCTCGGAGCAGCACGATCCGGTCGGCGACGGCAGCGGCCTGGTCCAGGTCGTGCAGGACGACGCCGACGGCGATGCCGTGGTCGTCCGCCAGGTCGCGGATCAGGTCGAGGAGTTCGATCTGGTACCGCAGGTCGAGGTAGGTCGTCGGCTCGTCGAGGAGCAGCACGCCGGTCTCCTGGGCGAGGCAGCCCGCGAGCCAGACCCGCTGGAGCTGTCCTCCGGAGAGGAACTCGGCGCCGCGGTCGGCGAACTCCTCGACGCCCGTCATGCCGAGCGCGCGGTCCACCGCCGCCCTACCGCCCGGGTCGGCCCTGCCCCAGCGGCCGCGGTACGGGTAGCGGCCGAACTCGACGACGTCCCGTACCGTCAGGCCGCTCGGCGTGGGGCGACCCTGCGTCAGCAGGGCCACACGCCGCGAGAACTCGCGGGGCGTCAGGGCGAGGCCGTCCGTGTCGGCGTCGATGGTCAGCGTGGCGCTCCGGGGCCGCTGCAGACGGGCGATCGTCCGCAGGAGCGTCGACTTCCCGCTTCCGTTCGGCCCGACGAGTACGGTCACTTCGCCGGGTCGCAGCGTCACGGACGCGTCGTGCACGACGTCGACACCGTCGTAGGCGACGGTGACCTCTCGGGCCGACAGGGCGTGACCGCGCACGGCTGTGGCCTGCGGGCTTTCTTCACCAACTCTCACGCCGCACAGGTTAGCCTAACCTAATTAGTACTGAGCACCGGGTGTTTCGGGGCTCGGCCGGGACAACCCGGGCAAGGTGGGTCGTCTTCGGCCAGCCTCGTGATGAAGGTCCACGGCCCCGATCGGGGGATGCGGGCCGGGGGGGGGGGGGGCCCACGACCCCCCAACCAAAGGAGGGGAGGGGGGGGAGGGGGGATCGCCCCCGAGACCGCAGACAAAAGGCCGGACCCCGCCCCTTCTCCCCACTCGCGCCCCCCCCC
>NZ_JBHUYJ010000001.1:0-9817 GCF_042668715.1 Streptomyces sp. NPDC057271 | reverse complement strand
TGGGGTTTTGGATCTCGCCCGGGAGAACCCGGGCAGGTTGGGTCGCCCTCCACCACCCGCGTGAGCAGGGTCCATGCCCCAGAGGGGGGGACGCGGGCCGGGGTCCGCCGTCACGGCGGCCACCGGCCAGGAGGGGGAGGCGGTCAGGAGGGCGTACGCCATGGAGTACAGGGGGACGGCGGCCGGGCCCTGGCCGGGGGCGCCGGTGGAGCCGAGCGCGGAGTCGACGGAGGCGGAGCCGGCGAGACGCCCCGCGCCCCCACCCCATAGACCCCCCGGCTTAATTTAGGGCGTGAGTTAAATACCGATAGAAGGGCGCGTCAAGGGCCCTGACAGGGGTATCTTGCGGTGAGCGACTTCACGAACAGGGGGCAGGGTGCGAGCGAAGAGCAGTCGTACAGTGCGTGACCTGCGGCGGGAGAACCGCACCGCGGTTCTGCGACGATTGTATTTCGACGGGCCGCAGAGCCGCCTGACGCTCGGACCGGCCACCGGGCTGAGTTCCGGGTCCGTCAGCAACGTGGTCGGTGAACTCCTGGCCGAGGGCCTGGTGGAGGAGGCCGGCAGCGTCGACTCCGCCGGAGGCCGGCCCCGCACCCTGCTCCGCGTCAGCACGGCCAGCGGCTGCATGATCGGCATCGACGTCGGCGAGACACGCATCAGGGTCGAGCTCTTCGACCTCGCCCTGACCGAGCTGGCCCGCGTGGAGAGTCCGCTGTCGGCCGACGGCACCGGCCCGCACGGCCGGTACGACGTCGGCATCGTGGTCGACCACGTGCGCGACGGCATCGCCGCGGTGCTGCGCGCGGCGGACGTGCCGCCGGAGCGGCTGCTCGGCGTCGGCATCGGCGTCCCGGGCATCGTCGCCCACACACCCGAGGACGGCGCCGTCGTCCACGGCCAGACCGTCGGCTGGGACGCCGTCCCCCTGGAGCGGCTGCTCCGGGAGACCGGCGCGGTGCCCGAGAGCGTGCCGTACTACATCGACAACGGCTCCAAGACGCTCGGCCAGGCCGAGATGTGGTTCGGGGCCGGACGCGGCACCGCCAGCGCCGTCGTCGTCCTCTTCGGCTCCGGTGTCGGCGCGTGCGTGATCGGCGAGGGCACGGGCACCGGCCGGGCGATCGAGTGGGGCCACCTCACGGTCCGGGTGCGCGGGCGCCGTTGCCGCTGCGGCTCCCAGGGTTGTCTGGAGGCGTACGCGGGTGCCGAGGCACTCCTCGACCGCTGGCGGGAGGCGGGCGGCAGGCCTCCCGCGGGGGCGGACGAGGAGACCGCGCTGACGTCGATGCTCGCCGCCGCCTATCCGCCGCACGGCGCGGAGAGGAAGCCCGACGCGACGGCCCTCGCCGTTCTGGAGGAGACCGCCGAGTATCTGGGCGCCGGCTTCGCCGACCTGATCAACCTCTTCCAGCCCGAGCGCATCCTCGTCGGCGGCTGGGCCGGCCTCCAGCTCGGCTCCCGCTTCCTGGAGACGGTCAAGCCGTACGCCGCGGCCTTCGCCCTGCGCTACCCGGCCGGTCGGACCCGTATCGAGCTGGGCACGCTCGGCCCGGACGCCGTCACGGTCGGGGCCGCGATCCTGCCCCTCGAAGCGTTCTTCGCCCGGGGCGGCCGCCACAGCGAGGCCCCGCCGGAGGAGCCCGTGCCCGCCTGGCAGCCCGCCCTCCGGCACCGTGCGACGTCCTGAGGACCGGTCACCAGGACGGTCCACCGCCCCTGTTCCGCGAGGGTTGGGCGGTCGGGCCGGGCCCGACGGCACACATCCTCGACGCACCGCCGGACCCGTACACCCGGCTTCCTCACCGCTCCGGCGTGATCCAGCGCAGAAGCGCGTCGTGGATGGTGTCGTCGAGCCCGCACAGCGCCTCGATGGCGCCGAGGTCGCCGGGGAGGGGCGCGATGCCCGCCGTGGTGAGCGCGGCGTGCAGTTCGAGCCGGCGGCGGTCGGCCGGCGCCAGCGGGAAGGACAGACGGCTCTCCGGCGCCGGGGCGGGCAGGACGTAGTCGCCGAACTCCATGACCCCGCGGGCCATGGACGTCTCCTCGGGCTCCTCGGCCATGAGCATGGCGGGGAACCGGTACGGGTCGAGATCCAGCAGCTCAGCGGTGCCGGCGGCGAAACCCTGGAACCCGGTCATGAGTGCCTCCTCAGTTCGTGGTGCAACTGACGGGGACGACTACGAAAGCACCGGGAGCAGTTGCGGCCCGCCCCGCACTCCACCCGAATGCCCCCAACCCCATCTCGTCACACAAGAGATGAACCGACGTACGCCATGGCACGGAAAGCGGGCGGGCAGGCGGGTCCGGCCGCCGGCCGGGAGCGGATCTCCCGCTCCCCGGGACGCGCCGTGACGCCGGGAAGGCTGACGGCCGCCCCCGGAGGTCTGACCGGTTCAGCCTGCCGGGTCGGCCGTGAGGGCGGCGGCCGCCGCGAAGAGGCGGGCGCAGCGGCGGGTCATGGCCTCGGGGGACTCGTCGGGGTGCTTGACCCACCAGCGGACGACGGTCGCGACCAGGCCCCTCCAGACGTACCGGAGCGCGTCCGCGTCCAGCGGGTCGGTGGATCCGGTCGCGCGCAGCAGGTCGGCGGTGCCGCCTGCCGCGAGCCGGTCGATGGCCGTCCAGTACTCGGCGGCACGGCGCGCGGCCTCGCCGCCGGCCGGCAGTGAGGTGTCGTAGAGCACGAACCACGCCTCCCGCTGCCCCTCCAGCGCGAAGAAGACGCTCTCCAGCACGCGCAGGGGGGTCCGGCCCGTGGTCCCGTCCTCTCCCATCGCGGTGCGGATGGTGTCCAGGAGCCGGTCCCCGACCGGGACGAGACAGGCGAGGTACAGGTCCTCCTTCGTACCGAAGTACTGGTGCAGCAGCGTCTTGGTGACGCCGACGCGCTCCGCGATCGCGGCGAGCGAGGCGGCCGCGTAGCCGCGCGTGCCGAACTCCTCCGTGGCGGCGACCAGCATCTGCTGCTGACGGTGGTGCCGCGGAACTCCCTTGGTGCCTGCCTTCGAGCGGGGGGTTGCCATGCGCCGATATTATCAGTAAGTAATTTACCGTCAGGTAAGTTCCGTCCGCGACCTCGGGAGCGCACCCATGTCCGGCACGACGACGCAGCCCGTTCCCCACCGGCGTACCCGCTCCTGGTGGGGCTGGGGGTGGGAGGACGCGCATCCCGACGACGCGGAGTGCGCCGCGATGGGCGCCCTGCTCCCCGGCACCCTCGCCCGCCCGCTCCCCGTTCCGCGCGTCTGCGACCTGCGCATCGAGAACCCCGCCGTCGAGCCGCCCGCGAGCCTCGCCCACCTGGTCGACACCGACCCCCGGCAACGCGCGGCGCACGCCATGGGCAAGGCGTACCGCGATGTCGTACGCGCCCTGCGCGGGCGCCCCGGCCGCATCCCCGACCTCGTCGCACGTCCGACGGACGACCGGGAGGTGGCCGACCTGCTGGACTGGGCCGGCGAGCGGCAGGCCGCGGTCGTCCCGTACGGCGGCGGGTCCTCGGTCTCGGGGGGCGTGGAGTACCGCGGAGACGCCCACCGCGCCGTGATGTCCCTCGATCTGACCGCCATGGACCGCGTCCTGGAGGTCGACACCCTGGGCCGGGCCGCACGCGTTCAGGCCGGCACGCTCGGTCCGGGCGTGGAGGACCAGCTCCGGCCGCACGGCCTGACGTTGCGGCACTTCCCGCAGAGCTTCGAGTTCTCCACCCTGGGCGGCTGGCTCGCCACCCGGGCCGGCGGCCACTACGCGACCGGCCGCACGCACATCGACGACTTCGTCCAGTCCCTGCGCGTGGTCACCCCGGCCGGTACCAGCGCCTCGTGGCGGCTGCCCGCGTCGGGTGCCGGACCCTCCCCCGACCGGCTGTTCCTCGGCTCCGAGGGAGCACTCGGCGTCATCACGGAGGCGTGGGTGCGGCTGCAGGAGCGGCCCGCCCACAAGGCGTCCGCGTCCCTCTCGTTCACCGGCTTCCACGCCGCCCTCGAAGCGGTACGCGCCCTCGCGCAGTCCGACCTCTCCCCCGCCAACTGCCGACTGCTGGACTCCGGAGAGGCCGCGCTGTCCGGGGCCGCGCACGACGGCTCCGCCGTACTCGTCCTGGGATTCGAGTCGGCGCACGGACCGGTCACGGCCCGCCTGGAACAGGCCGTCGACCTGGCCCGCTCCCACGGCGGCCGGCGGACGGCCGCCTCCCCCTCGACGGACGGCGCGCCCGCCGACGCCGCCGTGAGCGCCTGGCGCTCGGCCTTCCTGCGGATGCCCTACCTCCGCGACGGTCTGGCCAGGATGGGGGCCGTGGCGGAGACCTTCGAGACGGCAGCGACCTGGGACCGGATCCCCGCCCTGATCGAAGCGGTACGCACGGAGGTCGGCGAGGCCGCGCTGAAGGCGACCGGCCACCCGGCGACCGTCAACTGCCGCCTCACCCACGTCTATCCGGACGGCGCGGCACCGTACTTCACCGTCCTGGCCGCCGGCCGCCCCGGCGACGAGGTCGCCTTCTGGGACGACCTCAAGGCCGTGGCGAGTGAGGTGCTGCACCGCCATCGCGCCACGATCACCCACCACCACGCCGTCGGCCGCGACCACCGCCCGGGCTACGACCGCCAGCGCCCCGATCCCTTCGCCCTCGCTCTGCGTGCCGCGAAGGGCGCGCTCGACCCCTGGGGCATCCTCAACCCCGGAGTGCTCGTCGACTGAGCACCACAGGGGAAAGATGACCGAACCGCTCAAGGTGAGGTACGAAGTGCTCTGTGAACGATCAGAACCACTCCTCGACCATTCGGGTGTTCGTCGCGCTCGCCCCTCCCGACGACGCCAAGGACGAGCTGGCGCGGGCGCTGCGGCCCGCCTACGAGGCGTACCCGGACCTGCGATGGAACCGGATCGAGGACTGGCACATCACGCTGGCGTTCCTCGGGGAACTCCCGGCCGCGGCCGTGCCGCTCCTGCGGCCGCCGCTCGCCGAACTCGCGTCGGCCCGCCGCCCCCTGGAACTGGCGCTGCGCGGCGGCGGGCACTTCGACGAGCGGGTGCTCTGGAGCGGGATCGACGGAGACCTCGACGGTCTGCACCTGCTCGCCTCCGACGTGCGGGCCGTGGTCCGCTCGTGCGGTGTCTCCTTCGCGGACCGGCCGCTCCGCCCGCACCTCACGCTCGCCCGAGCGCGCCGCGACGAAACCGCGCCCGTGGTGGAGACCGCCGCCGGACTCGCCGCGTTCACCGGCCGCCCCTGGCCTGCCGGGCGACTGCACCTGGTCGGCAGCAACTTCGGCCGCGGCCCCGGGCCGATCCGCTACCGCGACATCGAGGCCTGGAGCTTCGGCGGTGTCGAGGGCCTCGGCGACATCGGTTCGGCGCCGTGAGACGGGCCCCTTCCCCATGTGGTGATCGGCGCTCTGGTCGTCGGGCCGCGGGCACAGGAGAATGCCCCCATGACCGAATCCCCAGCTGCCCCGGTCGACCCGGCGGCCCCTGCCGTACGCGTGGAGCGGGACGGGCCGGTGACGACCGTGGTGCTGTCGCGGTCCGCCGCCCGCAACGCGGTGGACGGACCGACGGCCCGACAACTGGCCGATGCGTTCCGGGCGTTCGAGGCGGACGACACGGCGTCGGTCGCGGTGCTCTGGGGTGAGGGAGGGACGTTCTGCGCGGGCGCCGACCTCAAGGCCATCGGCACGGAACACGGGAACCGGGTGAAGCCGGACGGCGACGGCCCGATGGGCCCGACCCGCTTGCGCCTGACCAAGCCGGTCATCGCGGCCGTCGCCGGTCATGCCGTGGCCGGCGGGCTCGAACTGGCCCTCTGGTGCGATCTGCGCGTGGTCGAGGAGGACGCGGTCCTCGGGGTGTTCTGCCGGCGATGGGGCGTTCCGCTGATCGACGGCGGTACGGTCCGGCTGCCCCGGCTGATCGGCGAGAGCCGCGCCATGGACCTGATCCTGACCGGCCGCCCGGTCCCGGCCGCCGAGGCGTACGAGATCGGCCTCGCCAACCGTCTCGTACCCCCGGGGCGGTCCCGGCGGGCGGCCGAGGAACTCGCCGGGGAGATCGCCGCGTTCCCGCAGCTCTGCCTGCGCCACGACCGACTCTCGGTACGGGAGCAGTACGGGCTCCCCGAACCGGAGGCGCTGGCGGCCGAACTGCGTCACGGCATGGTTCCGCTGTCGGCCGGCGAAACCCTCTCGGGAGCCGCACGCTTCGCGGACGGGGCGGGCCGCCACGGGTCCTTCACGGACTGACGGCCGCGTTCCGGTGCGTGGCGTCCCGGGTCACCCGCGGCGCTGACCACGGGTGACGCGTTCAGCGCTGGTACGTCCCGAGGAGCGTGGCGGAGGCCAGCTCCCGGCCCTTCAGCGCCCCGTGCACGTCCTCGACGCCCGGGTGGCCCTGGAGGGGCAGCGGCTCGGACAGGGCGTAGAGGCGGAAGAAGTAGCGGTGCGGACCGTGGCCGGGCGGAGGCATCGGCCCTCCCCAGCCCATGCGTCCGAAGCCGTTGGGCCATGGCAGCCCGCCCTGCGGCTTCGTGTCCTCCGGCACCCCGCCGGTCCCCGGATCGATGCCGGTCACCAGCCAGTGCAGGAAGGTCTCCCCCGGCGCGTCCGGGTCCTCGCACAGCAGCACCAGCTCCGTGGCCTCCTCGGGCACTCCGGACCAGTGCAGGGGCGGCGAGACGTTCTCCCCCTCCCCGCTGTAGCGGAGGGGGATCATCGTGTTGTCGTCGAACGCGGTGCTGCTGAGTTCCATTCGGTTCATGGGCGCCGCTCTACCCGCCACGGCGACCCCGGCACCGGTCCACGCCCGGAAACCCCCGTTCGGCCGAGCACCCGGAGTGCCCGCGCGGCCCGCTTCCGAGTGCCGTGACCCGACCGAACCACGGCCACCGCCCGGTGTGCCGACGTCACGGGGAGTGTGCCGACGTCACGGGGGCGGACACGGCGGCCGGCGTCCTCAACCGCCCCGCCCCGCACCGCGTCTGGGTTCCTGGAGGCCCACCCACGACCCGTACCCTCCCGGCTCGGACGTACCTGGATGCCTCCTCCCGCCCGGGGCGGACCCCGGCCGCCCCACCCGGCACGGCACGACGACGAGGAGCACGCGTGGCCACCACCACAGAGTCCGCCCCGCCCACCGATCCCGCACCGCGGGACCGGTCCGCGGGCGGTGAGCCGGCCGCAGCGGACACGCCCGCCTGGCGCATGCTCCTGGGCTACGTGCGGCCGCACCGCTGGACGCTGCTCCTCGGAGCGGTGCTGTCGCTGGTCACCGGAGCCACCGGGCTCGCCCTGCCGCTGGTGGCGAAGTTCCTGATCGACGCGCTCTCCGACGACCGTCCGATCGCCGGCGCGCTGCTGCTGATGTCGGCCCTCGTCGTCGCCAACGCGGCCATCGGCGCACTCGGCGGGTACGTCCTGCAGCGCACCGCGGAGTCGGTCGTCCTCGGCGCGCGGCGCACCCTGTCGTCGTATCTGCTGCGCCTTCGCGTCGCGGCCGTGGACCGCAGCGAACCCGGCGACCTGATGGCCCGGGTCACCTCGGACACGACCCTGCTGCGCGAGGTCACCACCGACTCGCTGGTGGGTCTCGGAACCGGCGGGCTGACGCTCGTCGCGACGCTGGTGATGATGGGCGTGGTCGACCCGGTGCTGCTCGCGGTCACGCTCGGCGTCGTGCTGGGCGCGGGCACGGTGATCGGTGTCTTCGTGCCCCGCATCCACAAGGCCAGCAGGCAGGCGCAGGACGCCGTCGGGGCGATGGGCGCATCGCTGGAGCGCATCCTCGGCGCGCTGCGTACCGTCAAGGCGTCCGGCGCCGAGCACCGTGAGGAGCAGGCCGTGCACGCGGCGGCCGAGGAGTCCTGGCGGCAGAGCCTTCGGGCCGCGAAGTGGTCCGCGCTGGCCGGGAACACCGCCGGCCTGTCCATGCAGATCGCGTTCATCACCGTGCTCGCGGTCGGCGGCGCCAGGGTCGCCACCGGCGCGATCGACGTCGGCACTCTCGTCGCCTTCCTGCTGTACGTCTTCTACCTGATGTCACCCATCCAGCAGGTCGTCGGCGCCGTCACCCAGTACCAGGCCGGGGCCGGCGCCCTGGCCCGGATCCGCGAGGCCCTGCAGCTCCCGGCCGAGCCGCCCGCCGCGCCCGCGCCGCTGCCCGCGCCCGGCGCGGAGCCCGCCGCACTGGCCTTCGAGGACGTCCGCTTCCGGTACGCCGACGACCTGCCGCACGTCCACCACGGCGTGACCTTCTCCGTACCGCAGCGAGGAATGACCGCCTTCGTCGGCCCGTCCGGCGCGGGCAAGACCACCGTCTTCTCGCTCATCGAGCGGTTCTACGACCCGGAGGCCGGACGGATCACCCTCGACGGCCGCGACCTGAACACCTGGGAGATCCCCCGGCTCCGTGCCGCGATCGGGTACGTCGAGCAGGACGCGCCGGTCCTCTCCGGCACCCTGCGCGACAACCTGCTGCTCGGAAACCCCGACGCCGACGAGCAGGACGTACTGCGCGTGCTCGGGACCACCCGGCTCGACGGTCTCGTCGAGCGGCTCCCCAAGGGTTTGGACACCCTTGTGGGCCACCGCGGCACCAAGCTGTCCGGCGGCGAGCGCCAGCGCGTCGCGATCGCCCGCGCGCTGCTGCGCCGTCCTCGACTGCTCCTGCTCGACGAGGCCACGAGCCAGCTCGACGCCGTGAACGAGGCCGCGCTGCGCGACACCGTGGCGGACGTCGCCCGCACCACGACCGTGATGGTCGTCGCCCACCGGCTGTCCACGGTCACCATGGCCGACCGCATCGTCGTCATGGACGCGGGCCGGGTGCGGGCCGTGGGCACGCACCGCGAACTCGTCGCCGTCGACCCGTTGTACGCGGAGCTCGCCGCGACCCAGTTCCTGGCCACCGCGGAGAGCTGAGGCGAGGCGTTATCCCTGGGACCCCCGGTTCCTCTGGGGCTCAGGGTGCGCCAACCACTGTTCCGCGCCACAAGGAGGTCCGTTCACAGGGGCATTGTTGGCCGGGCACCCCCCTGCCCCGCCGTACCCGGGCGCCTAGCATTCGACCACCCCCGCCCGCACCGGCGGGAGCCCCGGCCACGCAACTGACATGTACATGATAGTTCAACCGTTGCCGGTTGGACCACCCCCGTGGCGCAGCGAACCACCGGATGGGAGAAGTCATGAGAGTCCCCCTGCTCATCGGCGGAGCGGTCGCCGCTCTGTTCGCCTCGGCCCTGCCGACACAGGCAAGCCCGTCGTCGATCGTGGACCCGCCCCCGGACAGGATCGTCATCGACATCGCGACGGTGAACGGCTCCGGCTGCCCCCTGGGCACCGCGGCCATCGCCGTGTCCGAGGACAACACCGCCTTCACCGTCACGTACAGCGAGTACCTGGCACAGGTGGGCGGCAACTCCGCGCCCACGGCAGCCCGCCGGAACTGCCAGCTCAACCTCCTGGTGCACGTGCCCCAGGGCTTCACCTACGCGATCGCCAGCGCCGACTACCGCGGCTACGCGTCACTCCAGCCCGGCGCGAGCAGCACCGAGAAGGCTTCGTACTACTTCCAGGGCTCGCCGAACACCGCGTCCCGGACGCACTCCTTCCGGGGGCCGTACGAGGACAACTGGCAGGCCACCGACAACACCGACTGGGCGCAGCTCGTGTGGGCGCCCTGCGGCGTGCAGCGGAACTTCAACATCAACACCGAACTCCGGGTGAGCGCCGGCACGTCGAACCCGGCCGCCACGAGCTACATGACCATGGATTCCACCGACGGTGACATCAGCACCGTCTACCACCTCGCCTGGAAGGAG